>JBDKKH010000234.1:0-2689 GCA_039796215.1 Verrucomicrobiota bacterium | reverse complement strand
CGTGGACGCCGCCTGGAAGACCATCCAGCAGCTCGACGTCCTCCGTCGCGATCTCCCCTTCCCGACCGACGGCGCCGTAGTGAAGGTCAACCGCCTCGACGATCAGCGTCGCGCCGGCACGACGAGCAAGTTCCCGCACTGGGCCGTCGCGTTCAAGTTCCCACCCGACCAGGCCGAGACCATCCTGCGCAAGATCAGCATGCAGGTCGGCCGCACCGGCGTCATCACGCCCGTCGCCGAACTCGACCCCGTCCTGCTGGCCGGCTCGACCGTCGCCCGCGCGACGCTGCACAACGCCGGCGAGATCGCCCGCAAGGACATCCGCGAAGGCGACACCGTCCTGATCCAGAAGGCCGGCGAGATCATCCCGCAGGTGCTGGAGGTCGTGGTCGCGAAACGCCCCGCCGAGGCCGTGCCCTTCGACTTCGAAGGCCGCCTGAAGGAGTTGGGGCTCGACGCCGCACGCTTCGGCGACGAGGCCGCCTACAAGCTCCGCGCCCCTTCCCGCGAGATGAAGATCCGCCGGCTGATCCACTTCGCCTGCAAACAGTGCCTCGACATCGACGGCCTGGGCGAAGCCGTGGCCGAGCAGCTCGTGGACCTCGGCTACGTCGACGCCCCGGTGGACGCCCTGCGGATCACCGCGGCCGAATGGCGGATGCTCGAGGGGTTCAAGGAGAAGTCCGTCGACAACATGCTGGCCGGGCTCGCGCAGGCGAAGCAGCGCGAGCTCTGGCGGGCCATCCACGCGCTCGGCATCCCGAACGTCGGCATGCAGACCGCCAAGGACCTCGCCCGGCACTTCAAGTCGTTGGACGCGCTGGAAGCCGCGAAGCGCGAACAGCTGCTGACTTTCCTCCGGTTCAATCGCAACACCGGCGAACCCGTGTATGAGTCCGTCATCTCCGGTGTCGGCGTCGAAGTGTCCGAATCGCTCCTCTCCTTCTTCAGCGACCCCAATCACCGCGACTGGGTGAAGGCCATGCGCGCCGCCGGCCTGAACCTCGTCGAAGCGGCCGCGGCGGGCTCCGTCGAAGGCGTCGCCGGCAAGACCTTCGTGCTCACCGGCACCCTGCCCACGCTCGGACGCGACGAAGCCCGCGACCTGATCGAGAAAGCCGGCGGCAAGGTCTCGGGCAGCGTCAGCAAGAAGACCGACTACGTCGTGGCCGGCGAGGAAGCCGGCTCCAAGCTGACCAAGGCCCAGGAACTCGGCGTGGCGGTACTGGACGAGGCCGCCTTACGGGCTTTGTTGGGCTGATTGTCGCGTGGACAATCCTTTCGGGGAGCCTAGGCTCACCCTCATGCGTACCCTTCTGCTCGTCGCTTCGCTCGTCGGTTTCGCCCTCACCGCTTCAGCCGAGTCTCGCGTCCACCCCGACGCCGCCAGCCAATGGCAGAAGGCCTACCCGGCCGCGGCGAAGGGCATGAAGCGCATCGTGATCCATCTCGAGGCGAAGGCCGACGAGTTCGCCTGGAAGATCGAGCTCAGCGCCGGCCGTACGATGGAGACCGACGGCGTGAACCGCGTCGGCGGCGGCGCCCGCATCGCGGAGAAGACGGTCGAGGGCTGGGGTTATAACTTCTTCGAAGTCAGCGCGGCGGGACCGATGTTCTCGACCAGGATCGGCGTCTCGCCCGACCAGCCCAAGGTGACCCGTTTCGTGACGATGGCCGAAACGGGCCCGGTGCGCTACAACAGCAAGCTGCCCGTCATCGTCTACGCCCCCGAGGACATGGAAGTCCGCTACCGCCTCTGGCAGGCCGAGCCTGAAGCCCGCAAAGGCGACGAAGGCTGAGCGCAAGCCGTCGGAAGAAAGCGCCTCCTTGTCCTATCGATGAGCAACGCCGTCCTGCCGGAAGAAGTCGCGGAGTACGCACGCACAGGCGATGCCGCCGCATTGGAATGGTTGCTGAGCGAGGGCATGAACACGGATCTTCGCGACGCCAAGGGCAACACGCTCCTGATGCTGGCCAGCTACCATGGCCGGACCGAGGTCGTGAAGCTGCTGTTGAAAGCGGGCGCCTCAGTCGACCTGCGCAACGACAAGGGCCAGACGCCGCTGGGTGGCGTGGCGTTCAAAGGGCATGTCGAGATCGCCACCCTGCTCCTCGACGCCGGAGCGGACCCCCTCGCCGACCAAGGCGGCTCCACCCCGATCGACTTCGCGACCACCTTCGGGCGACAGGACATCATCACCCTCCTGCGTACGCACCGTCCGGCCGCACGGCCGACCCGCTGGTATAGCAAGCTGATCGGGTGGTTCCGGCGGAGCTGAGGTAGGGCTGACCGGCCCGGTCAGCCGCGACCTAACGAACAAGGACAGCACGTGGTGCTGTCCCTGCCTCCAGACCGGGAAGCCACGCTCCGGTTACTTGCAGCAGCCCGGCTTGCCGGCGACGAGGTCGGCGGAGCGGGCGAGGATGTCCTTCTTGGCGGCTTCGTCGGTCGCGGAGGCGGCGAGGAGCTCGAGGGCCTTGAGGTTGTTCGCCTTCACCATGGCGTGGTGGGCGGCGGAGGCGCGACGGCGGGCGAAGAAGAGAGCGGTGAGGAGCAACGTGAACTGCGCGGCGAAGACCGTGAGGTGGCCGGCGATGCGCTCGGCTGAGCCGGGGTTGACGGAAAGCGGGTTTCGGCTGAAATCCGCGCCACCCTTGGTGATGACGATCGCGAGAACGACCGCGAGGG
>JBDKKH010000233.1:0-4951 GCA_039796215.1 Verrucomicrobiota bacterium | reverse complement strand
CTGTTCAAGCCCGGCACGCCCAAGACGCGTCCCGAGATCTTCGCGATGGGCACGCGCAACCCGTGGCGCATGAACATCGACCCCCGGACCGGCTACGTCTACTGGGGCGAAGTCGGACCCGACGCGCGCGTCGACGGCCCCCGCGGCTCACGCGGCTACGACGAGATCAACCAAGCCAAGAAGGCCGGCAACTTCGGCTACCCTTACTTCGTCGGCCGGAACTTCCCCTACGCCGAATACGACTACGCGACCGAGAAAACCGGCCCGCTCTTCGACCCGAAGGCGCCGGTGAACAAGAGCCGCAACAACACCGGCCTCCTCGAGCTGCCGCCCGCCGTCCCGGCCTTCATCTACTGGCCGTACGCGGTCTCGGAACAGTGGCCTGAACTCGGCGAAGGCGGGCGTACCGCCTGCGCGGGCCCGGTCTTCTACTGGCAGGAATCCTACGAGCAGACCAACGGCTTCCCGAAGCACTTCGACCGCTCCCTGCTGTTCTGGGACTGGCAGCGTCCGTTCATCAAGTGGGCCCGCCTCGACGCGAACTCCGACCTCCAAGGCCTGGAAGCCTTCGCGCCCACGGCCTTCGTGACGGCCAACACCGACGTACAGCGGAAGAAACAGCAGGCCCTCATCGACAACGGCGCGACGATCCTACGACGCCCGGTCGACGCGACCTTCGGGCCGGACGGCTGCCTCTACCTGCTCGACTACGGCGACACCTGGGGCGCCAACCCGGACTCGGCATTGCTCAAGATCTCGTACGTCCGCGGCAACCTCCGGCCCGTGGCGAAGCTCGCCGTCTCCGCGACCGCCGGACCTGCCCCGCTCAAGACGAACCTCTCCGCCAAGGGGTCCCGCGACCTCGACGGCGGCAAGCTCGGCTACGTCTGGAAACTCCAGCCCGGCGACCGCAAACTCGGCGAAGGCGAGGAGCTCGCCGTCGACCTCGCGACCGCCGGCAACTTCGAGGTCGAACTCACCGTGACGGACGGTCAGGGAGGTTCCACGAAGCGGACGATTCCGCTGGTCGTCGGGAACACCCCGCCGACCGCGCGCTTCCTGACGCCTCAGGAGGGCGACTTCTTCACGCCCGGCAAGACAGTGGATTTCAAGGTCGCCGTCCAGGACGCGGAAGACGGCTCCTCCGAGGCCAAGCCGGTTGAATTCGCCGCGCGCACGATGGTGACTTCGGTGTTCCTGCCCGCCGACGGCAAGGCCGCGGCCAACGATCCGGGCCTGTCGCTGATGCGCCAGAGCGACTGCTACAACTGCCACGCCGCGGAGACCCCGCTGGTCGGCCCGTCCTTCGTCGCCATCGCCGACAGATACCGGAACCAGGCCGGCGCGGAGGACCTCCTCAACAAGAAGGTCAGGCTTGGCGGCAGCGGCGTCTGGGGCCAGGTCCCGATGCTCGCCCACCCGCAGCATACCGAAGACGAGGTCGCCATCATGCTCCGCGCGGTCCTCGCGCACGAGAAGGGCAAGGGCGGTCCGACGATCACCCGCGGACTCGAAGGCCAGCTGACCGCGCCGAAGGACAACAAGCCGGGCACCCTGCTCCTTGAAGCGGTCGTCACCGACGCGGGCGCCGGCGCCGCCGGACCGCTCACGGGCAAGGCCAGCGTGCGAGTCCGCCACCGCAAACTCGAAGCCGAATCCGCGGAAGTCACCGGCGGCAAGAACGCCGGCAAGGGCGTGAGCTCCACCAAGCACGGCGCCACGCTCAAGTTCGCCGGGCTCAACCTCGCCGGGACCAAGACCGTGAAGGTCAGCGCCTCGGTCGGCGGCGGCGCCAAAGGCAGCCAGATCGAAGTCCGCCTCGATTCGCCGACCGGACCGCTCGTCGCCACGATCGACATCGCCTACACCGGCGACTGGGCCAAGTTCGCCGCGAATCAGGCCAAGCTCACGCCCGTCACCGGACGGCATGACGTCTACCTCGTCCTGACCCATCCCAAGAAAAGCAACGGCCTGATGAACCTGGACTGGGTGGAGTTCGGGCAGTAAGTCCGAGCCAACGTTCCGGGTGGCAGGCGGCGGCCTCAGGTTACGGGCGGCGGGAATGGCGACCCTGCCACCTGCCACCCGAATCTGCTCTCGCCTGCCTCGGCGCGATCGTCAGGATAGATGTCCCTTTTCATCTCCGCCACGTGTCCGACTCCGAAGACCCAAAAGACAAGCCCCTCGATCCGTTCGACCCCGAGGTCATCGCCCGCTCCAACCGCGCGATCCTGGTCGGCCTCCAGCGGCCGGAAGACACCCCCGAAGAAGCGGAGGCCCTGCTCGCCGAGCTCCATGAGCTCGTGGGCAACGTCGGCGTCGAGATCCGCGGCTCGATCATCGCCAAGCTGCGGGAGGAGAACCCGCGCACCCTCGTCGGCTCGGGCAAGCTCGAAGAGATCGCCCAGCTGGCCCGCGACAAGGAGTGCGGCCTGATCATCTTCGACGACGAGCTGACGCCGGCGCAGCAGCGCAACTGGGAGAAGGACGCCAAGCTGCGCGCCATCGACCGCCAGGAGATCATCCTCGACATCTTCATCACCCGCGCGAAGACGCGCGAGGCCGTCCTGCAGGTCGAGCTCGCCGCGCTGCAGCAGATGCTGCCCCGCCTGAAGCGCCTCTGGTCCCACCTCGACCGCCAACGCGGCGGCGGCACGATGCAGCGCGACGCCGGGGAGACGCAGCTGGAGATGGACCAGCGCAAGATCCGCGACAAGATCGCCAAAGTGCGCCGCGACCTCGCGGAGGTCGTCGCCCAGCGCGCCACGCAGCGCAAGCAGCGCAAACGCGTCCCGCTCCCGACCTTCTCGATCGTCGGTTACACCAACGCCGGGAAATCGTCGCTGCTCAACAAGCTCACCGGGGCCGAGGTCCTGGCGGCGGACAAGCTCTTCGCGACGCTCGACCCGACCACGCGGCGGCTCTCCCTGCCCTCGGGACGGGCCTTGCTGCTGACCGACACCGTCGGCTTCGTGCGCCGGCTCCCTCACCGCCTCGTCGAGGCCTTCAAGGCCACCCTCGAGGAAGCCGTCCAAGCCGACTTCCTCGTGCACGTCATCGACCTCGGTTCGCCGGAACGCGACAAGCACGCCGAGACGACGCTGCAGGTCCTTACGGAGATCGGCGCGGGCGACCGCCCGGTGATCACCGTCCTCAACAAGGCCGACCTCTGCGATGAGGTCGAGCGGGCGCAGGCCATGGCGGCCTACCCGGACGCCAAACTCATCAGCACGCGCACCGGCGAAGGCCTGCCCGCCCTCCTCCAGCGGCTCGAAGAATGCGCCGCGAGCAAGGACGAGCACATGACCCTGCTCATCCCTCACGACCAATACGCGCTGCTCTCGAAACTGCACGCCGGGGCGACCATCCTGACCTCCAAAGCCCTGGCGGAAGGTACGCGCGTGGAAGCCTATGTCCCGACCCGGATGCAGGAGACCTGCCGGGCCTGGGCGGTGCGGGAATGACGATTTTTTGCTCCCCACGAGGCAACTTTTCCCTTTAATCAGTGTCATCTTCATCACACCCCCATGCGCACCCTCGCTCTCCTCACTCTTCTGTCCGCTTCCTCGGCCTTCGCCGTCTCGGCGGCTGACCGCGAAAGCGCCTTCAAGGCCGACATCGCCCCGCTCCTCGAAAAGAGCTGCGCCAACTGCCACGACCCCAAGAAAGCCAAGAACGGCAAGCCCAAGGCCGGCTTCGACTCCAGCAGCCTGAAGTCCGTCGCCAAGGGCGGCAAAGAAGCCGGCGAAGGCATCGTCTGGGGCGACGCCTCCAAGAGCTCCCTCTTCAAGACCGTCAACCTCGCGCTGACCAGCCCCGAGGACGACCTCGCGATGCCCCCCAAGAAGTCGCACGAGAAGAACCCGCCCCTCACCAAGGAGCAGGTCGCCAAGATCAAGGCCTTCATCGAAGCCAAGTAAGCCCGACGGCCTGATCCCGGAAAGCCCGCGGAACCCCGCGGGCTTTTTTCGTGTCTCAGTAGGCGCGGCGCTCGTCGCTTGCGTTTGACCCTGCCACCGGCCGGACCCATATCATTCAGACCTTCCCGCAACATGACGCCCCTCCGCCGCCTCGAAGCCCGCCTGCACGACCTGTCCTCGGTCCAGCGCATCGGGCTGGTCGTGGTCGCCAACCTGCTCCTCGTCGCGCTCGCGCTCGTGCTGCCTCCTGACGGCGATGAGCGGGGTCCGGCCATCCTGTCCGTACTCGGCAACTTCCACATCCTCGCCCTGCACATCCCGGCGGCCGTGCTGCTGATCGTACCGCTGTTCGAATGCTTCGAACGCCACGACGAGGCCACCGCCACCGTCCGTCGGTTGTCCGTCTTCTCCGCTGCCGGCACCTGGGCCGCGGTGCTCTGCGGCATCTTCCACGCCCACTTCAACGGCTTCGCCGGCGACGCCGTCCAGCTGCACCTCTGGGGCGGCATCGCCGCCTCCGCGCTCGCCGGCCTGGCCAGCCTGCTGCTCTCCCGGTCCTTCAAGGTCCGCCTCGCCAGCCAGGCGGCGGCGATCCTCGCGATGGGCTTCGCGGCCCACGTCGGCGGCGAACTCGTCCACGAGGAAGGGTTTCCCTTCAAGCCGAACAAGGTCGCCTTTCCGCGCGCCCTGAAGGTCATCGTGGTCGACGTGCCCGCGGCGAAGCGCGACGACTATGCGCAGGTCATCGCCCCCATCCTCGAAGCCCACTGCGTCGAATGCCACGGAGCGAAGAAGGTCAAAGGCAAGCTCCGCATGGACTCCCTCGAAGCGCTCAAGAAGGGCGGCAAGGAAGGCGCGGCGTTCGTCGCCGGCGACCTCAAGAAGAGCCTCATGCACGTCCGCGTGTCCCTCGACCCCTCGGACGAGGATTTCATGCCGACCGAAGGCACCCCGCTCTCGAAGGAACAAGTGAGCGCCGTGGCGCTCTGGATCGAAGGCAAGCCCATCCCGGACGAACTCGCCCAGCTGGC
>JBDKKH010000232.1:0-4032 GCA_039796215.1 Verrucomicrobiota bacterium | reverse complement strand
CGGCAGACGAGGTGATGGTGGTTGTCGCCGACGCGATCTTCGTAGCGCGCCGCCGAATCGGCGGGCTGGATGCGCCGGATGAGTCCTTTTTCGGTCAGGACGTTCAGGACGTTGTAGACGGACTGGCGGGAGATGCCGCCGAGTTCGTCCCGGACGCTTTCCGCGAGATCGTCTGCGGTGGCGTGAGGTCGGGCGGCGACCGCCTTGAGCACGGCGACCCGCTGCGCCGTCACGGGCAGGCGGTGCTCTTTCAAGACGTGGGCGGGATTCCGCATGCTCTCGACTAAGGTTGAGTTTTGGACTTTGTCAAAATCTTACCCCTGGTTGTTTCCACATAGGTGTAATCCCCTAGAAAAGAATATCAGACAAAGCCGTGGCCTTGGGGCGCTTTGATAGTGATTGGCAAAAACCACCCCATAACCACCCTACCTCCACCCCATGAAAGTCCCCGTCCTCCTCCTGCTCGCCGCCTCCAGCGTCGGCTTCGCCGCTGACCCGGCCCTCACCCTCTACAACGGCGGCTATGCCGTCGTCCGTGAGACGCTCCCGATCGAACTGAAGACCGGGGTGAACCAGGTGTCCTTCGCCGGCGCGACCGCCCAGGTCGAAGCCGACTCGGTCATCCTGCGCGATGTCGCCGGCCAGGCGGAGTTTCAGATCCTCGAACAGTCCTACCGCAACGACCCGGTCTCCCAGGCGATGCTGCTGTCCTTCTTCGAAGGCCAGACCCTCGACTTCAACCGCCGCGAGACGAACAAGCCCGACCGCGTGATCCCCGGCAAGGTGGTCCGCAGTGGCTTCGTGCCGGGCGGTAACTTCGTCCAGCCGATCATCGAGGTCGACGGCAAGCTGCAGTTCTCCCTCCCGGGTGAGCCGCTGTTCCCGTCGCTGGGCACGGATAACATCCTGAAGCCGACCTTGAACTGGAAGCTGAAGTCGGCCTCCAGCGGCCGCATCGCCGCCGAAGTCGCCTACCTCAGCCGCGGCTTCACCTGGGAGGCCAGCTACAACCTCGTCGCCACGGAGAAGGGCGACCTGGTCGACATCGTGGGCTGGGTGACGATGAACAACCAGAGCGGGATGACTTTCAACGACGCGAAGATCAAGCTGATGGCGGGCGACGTCCATCGCGTGGAGAACGCCCGTTTCAAGGGCCAGATGGCTCGCGGCGCGATGATGGCGATGGCCGTGGCCGACGCCCCGGTCGTGACCGAGAAGTCGTTCGACGAGTTCCACCTCTACACGCTGGGCAATCCCGCCACGCTCCGGGACAAGGAGACCAAGCAGGTCGAGTTCGTCCGCGCCGCCGGCGTGAAGGCCGAACGGATCTACGTCTATGAACACGACGGTTTCTCCCATCGCGGCCAAGGCCCGGTGGGCAAGGTCCAGGTCTTCCGCGAATTCAAGAACTCCGAAGCCAACAAGCTCGGCCTCGCCCTGCCCAAGGGCAAGCTGCGCTTCTACTCCCAGGACGGCGACCGCCAGCTGGAGTTCATCGGCGAAAACGAGATCGACCACACGGCCAAGAACGAGGTGGTCCGCGTGCTGACGGGCAACAGCTTCGACCTGGTCGGCGAACGCCGCCTGGTGAGCCAGACGGAGAACGGCGCGGAACGCGTCGCCACCCAGACGATCGAAGTCAAGGTGCGCAACCGCAAGTCGGAGCCGGCCGAGATCCGCGTGGTCGAACACGCGAACCGCGGCGGCAACTGGAAGCTGACCAGCCAGAGCCAGCCTCACGAGAAGAAGGACGCCACGACGTTCGAATTCCGCGCCCCTCTCCAGCCCGACGAAGAGAAGGTCATCACCTATACGATCCGCTACACCTGGTAAGCGGATCCGCGCACGCGGCGCCGCGGGGATGGGTCTGCGGAGACCCCCCCGGCGCTTCCGCCGTTCTCAGGTCACTTGGCTTCGATCCAGATGTTCCGATAGACGACGGGATTGCCGTGTCCTTGGAGATAGATGGGGCCCGGGGCGGCGACTTCGGTCTTGAACGCCCCGCCGGGGGTCGCGCGCTTGAGCGCGAGCGAAGCGTGCACCTCGACGCCGTTATGCAGGAGCGTCAGGACGGCGTCGGCGGTCTTCTTGCCGTCGGCGTCGAACTTGGCCGCGGTGAACTCGATGTCGTAAGTCTGCCACTGGAGGGGAGGGAAGCAGAGGTTGGCCTTGGGGGCGGCCTGCTCGTAGATGCCGCCGCATTCGTTATCGAGTGCCTTGAGGCCGAAGCTGTCGAGCACCTGGATCTCATAGCGGTCTTGCAGGTAGACGCCGCTGTTGGCGCGCGCCTGGCCGCGGCCAAGCGGTTTGAACGGCAGGCAGAATTCGAGGTGGAGACGGAAGTCGCCGAAGGCCTGCTTGGTCCGCGCGCCGGCTTCCAGGCGACCGCGCGGGTCGATCTTGCCGTTGACCCAGGCGTCGGTGTTCCGGCCGTCGAAGAGCACCACGGACCCCTTGGGCGCCGCGAGGCCCTCGGTGGGGCTGTGACGGATGGTCCGTTTGAGCGCGACGGGCATGCTGCGGATTTTCAGGACATCGTCCGTCAGGATCGCGCTGTCGATGGTGTCCTGGAAGACGACGCTCTGGCCATCGCGCCGGCCGGCGACTTCGATCTTGGGCGTGCCGTCCCAGCCCGCGCCTGGCAGGCCGCCTTTGAAAAGGACGAGGCGGTATTGGTCCTGGCCGAGGGCGATGGCGTTCGCTCCGAGCTTGGCGTTCGCGAACTCACCTTGGAGGCGAGGGTTCTCGCCGGCCTCGAGCGCGGCCGCTTCGGTGAGGTATGCGGCCGGTTCCGCCGGCTTGGTCGCCGCGTCCGCCCGGACCTTGGGTTCATCGGCGGCGGACAAGGTCGCGGCGTAGAGCAGGGCGAGAAGCAGGAGAGGCATGCCGTCAAGATGCAGAGGCATGCCGGGAGGTGAAAGGGGAAAAGCGCTCTCCGGTCGCAACGGAAGACCCCGGGGACGAGCGAACATCCCCGGGGTCTTTTAAATTGGTCGGGCTGGAGAGATTTGAACTCTCAGCCTCTGCTACCCGAAAGCAGCGCTCTACCAGATTGAGCCACAGCCCGACACGAGTCATGAGCATAGACCATTCGTCGGGGGTGTTTTCAAACTAAATCCGCCGAAAAATCAGGCGACATGGTGGACATCGCGGTTTTCAACGCCAAGTTGGGCTTTCATGGACTTCAAGGTACGTCGTTCCCACGAGCGCGGCTTCGCCGACCACGGCTGGCTGGTGGCCCGTCATAGCTTCAGTTTCGGCGATTATCACGACCCGGCCCACATGGGCTTCCGCTCCCTGCGGGTGATCAACCAAGACCTTGTCGCCGCCGGGATGGGCTTCCCGCCCCACGGTCATCGGGACATGGAAATCTTCACCTACGTGCTCGAGGGGGTCATCGAACACCGCGACAGCCTCGGCAACCACGCCCAGCTCAAGCCGGGCCAGATCCAGGTGATGAGCGCCGGCAGCGGGGTGAAGCACAGCGAATACAATCCGTCGAAGACCGAACGCCTCCACCTGATCCAAGTCTGGCTCCAGCCCGACCGACCCGGCCTGCGCCCCCGCTATGCCGAATGGACGCCGACGCCGGAGCAGCTCGCCGCCCCGAAGGTCCTGATCATCTCCGACGACGGCCGCGAGGGCTCGGCGCACATTAGCCAGGACGCTGATGTCTACCGCGTGAAGACTTCGGCCGGCGGGACGATCACCCATGAACTCCGCCAGGGCAGGGGACTTTGGTTCCAGCTCATCGGCGGCGAAGTCACCGTCGGCGGCGTCAAACTCGCCCCCGGCGACGCGCTGAGCTGCGAAACCGGGGGCTCGTTCACCTTCTCCTCCGCCGGCCCCATCGAAGCACTGCTGTTCGATCTCGCCTGATTGGTTCAGGGCTCGCTGAGGTTTCGATTCATTCCCAGGTCTCGGCCATCAGGTCTCAGGTACGGGTCTTCAGGTACAGGTGCAGGTTCAGGTCCGCACCCGTACCCGAACCCGACAACCCGTACCAGGTTCCCAATCACCCGAGACCTGAGA
>JBDKKH010000231.1:0-4972 GCA_039796215.1 Verrucomicrobiota bacterium | reverse complement strand
GGTCTATTCCGTCGCTTTCAGCCCCGATGGGAGGCGGCTAGCGACCGGGTCGTGGGACAACACGGCCCGTCTGTGGGACGCGGCGACGGGGAAGGATCTGGCGGTTCTGAAGGGGCATGAGAAAGAAGTCCGGTCCGTTGTCTTCAGCTCCGATGGGACGCGTCTGGCTACCGGTTCAGAAGACAAGACGGCCCGTCTGTGGGACGCGTCGACGGGGCAGGAGCTGGCGGTGCTGAAGGGGCATGAGAACACGGTCTATTCCGTCGCTTTCAGCCCCGATGGGAGGCGGCTAGCGACCGGGTCGTGGGACAACACGGCCCGTCTGTGGGACGCGGCGACGGGGAAGGAGCTGGCGGTTCTGAAGGGGCATGAGGGCTGGGTCTTCTCCGTCGCCTTCAGCCCCGATGGGACGCGGCTGGCGACCGGGTCGTATGACGAAACGGCCCGTCTGTGGGACGCGGCGACGGGGGCGGAGCTGGCGGTGCTGAAGGGGCATGAGGGGCCTGTCTTTTCCGTCGCCTTCAGCCCGGATGGGACGCGGCTAGCGACCGGGTCGTTTGACAAGACGGCCCGTCTGTGGGACGCGGCTTCGGGGAAGGAACTGGCGGTGCTGAAGGGGCATGAGGGCTGGGTTCAGTCCGTCGCGTTCAGCCCTGATGGGACGCGGCTCGCGACGGGGGCGGCTGACAGCACGGCCCGTCTTTGGGGGCTCTCGAATGCCGAGGTCCTTGCCAGCCGCTTGGCGGCCGATGCCGCACAAGATCGAATGAAGCCTCTCGTTGATGAATGGTTCGCCAGCGGCGGGGACGAGGCGACCTTAACCCGAAAACTCGCGGCCGTGAAGGCGACGCTGCCCGCACCCGACTGGCACGAGGCCGCGAATCTCGTCCTCATCGAATCGCCGATACGACGTGAGCGAGCCAAGGCGGAACGGCTCGCCGCCGCCCGAGGTCGCCTCGCCCCCCAGGTCGACGAATGGTTCGCTGGCATCACGACGCCAAACTTCGAGTCGGTTATTGCCCATCTTCAAGCCAAGCAGAGCGAACTCTCCGCAGAGGATTTTTCGATTCTTGGCGGATTGTTTCAGGAGCGAGCTGCCGCAACGACGCAGAACTTCTGGCAATCCGTTCTGTCAAACACTCCCGAAGGCCTCGCTTTCTTCACGGACGCGGTGCAGTCTGCCAATGACAACGCCGGCGGGCTCAACGAGATCGCCTGGGGCGTCGAGCAACAAGCGAGAGGGGGCGCGGATGTCTCGCCCGAACTGCTCGCCGCCGCCGTCGCCGCGGCCAAACGCGGCGTGGAGTTGCGGCCGGACGATTTCCAAGTGCTCGACACCCTCGCCCACCTCCTTGCCCGGCAAGGGCATCTCGAGGAGGCGATCTCCATGCAACGGAAAGCCGTCGAACGCGCCACCGATGAGCAGCGACCGGTTGTGTCTGCATTCCTCGCAGAGCTCGAAGCAAAGGCCGAGGCGGCCGAGTCTCCGTCGGCGGAGAAAGCCGACGAGCCAGCCACCGAGGCGGCCGCTCCTGCTGCCGAGGAGCCTGCTCCCAATGGCGGCCCCGTCGGGCAATCAACTGACGCCGCTACCGAGTCGCCGATTGAGCCCGCCCCATCCGCGCCGTGAGCGGAGCGGTGTGCTTGCCGCCGCGGCCGCTTCGGAGTCCAGCGCTCGTGCTCTTCGTTAACAGCGCACAGGCGAGGCGGGGATCGGCGAACGCTTGAGGAGTGACGAGGCACCGTGAGAACGACGAAACTTTTGCCGGCCCCGCCGACGGGCCACCCACAGGTTTGAGGCCCGCTGGGCTTTCCTGATCCGTGGCCCAAGTGGCAGCTTCGGGGTCGCCCGCGTCCCGTCGCCGGACTCGCTGGAGGTCATCCATGCCCTCCGCTCTCTCCGCGCCGCTGGCGCTTTCGCCCTCCGGGCTGCGCTGACCGGCGAGGCCGGCTCCCGGAACACTGGCGACCCCTCGCCAGCGGGCGTTTGGTGGGGCGGAGGGGTGCATGAGCGGGGTATTGGTATCCCCGCTTGCGCGATGATCCTTCCCGCATCCGATGGGCCATGGCATCATGACGCAGGTTGCGTCGCGTGCCTCGCCGCTTTCAGGATTCTCCGTCATGCAAACGCTGCGGATCTTCATTTCCTCCCCCGGCGACGTGGCCGAGGAACGCGAGCGCGCCCGGCAGGTGGTCCAGGGCTTGCGGCGGCGATATGCGAGGCACTTCGATCTCGTGCCGGTCTTCTGGGAAGACATGCCGCTGGGGCTCGAGACTGGGTTTCAAGAGGGGATCGATCTGCTCCTCTCGCGCGATCGCGGCGTCGACATCGCCGTGTTCGTGCTTTGGTCGAGATTGGGCTCGGCGCTCGGGGGCAACTTCCAGCGCCCCGACGGCCGCCCCTACCGCTCCGGCACCGAGCGCGAGCTCGATCTCATGCTCCAGGCCCGCGCGGCCCAGAATGGCACCCGCCCCCATATCATCGCCTATGCCCGCCAAGACGAAGGGACGTTTGAAGAGGGTCTGCGGGGCACGACGACGACCGAGAAGGAAGAGCGGCTCCGGCAGAAGAAGCTCGTCGAGAGTTTTATCAAGGAAGAGTTTCACGATAGCCAGACCGGCACAAATCTGCGCGCCTATCACACCTATCACCGCCCGCAATCGTTCAGCGAGCGTTTGCGCGTTCACCTCCAGGACGTGTTGGACGGCCTGACCGGAGCGGAGATCGGCCGCCCCGCCTGGGAGATCGACGACCGCGGCCCGCCGTTTCTCGGTCTGGAGAGCTTCACGTTCGAGCATGCCGAGGTGTTCTTCGGCCGCGAAGACGAAATCTCGGAAGCGCGGCTGCGGCTCGCCGCCGCGGCGAAGCGCGGGATGGCGTTCTTAATGGTCGGCGGCGGCAGCGGCACCGGAAAATCGTCGCTCGCGGCGGCGGGGATTCTTCCCGATGTCGTCGCCCACGAGACCGACGAATCGGTGAGCAAGTGGCTCCATGCGAGCTTCACGCCGGCGGCGCTCGGCGGCGATCCGGCCCTCGGGATGGCGCGGATTCTTTGGAATGTGGTGCCAAGCTTGGCGGCGCGTGGGGAAGCGGCAGACTTTGTCGAGGCCCTCCGCAGGGATCCCTCCCTCGCGGTGAAGATCATCCTCCTCCCTGCCCTCAAGGCCGAGGCGACCAAGGGGGGCGCCGTCCGGCTTCTCGTGCTCGTCGATCAGCTCGAAGAGGTGTTCACGGACGCCCGATTCACCCCCGAGTCCCGCGATCAATTCGCGGCGATCCTCGAAGCGCTCGCGTCGAGCGCCGCCGTCTGGATCGTGGCAACGCTGCGCGGCGATTTTTATCCCCGGCTGCTCGGCTGCGATGCGCTCGTCCGGCTCAAGAGCGAAGGTGCCCAGCTCGATCTTGTCCCCCCGGGTGCCGACGCGCTGCGGCGGATGATCGAATCCCCGGCGCTTCTTTCGGGGCTGACGTACGAAAAGACCGGCGAGACGACGCTCGCCGATCGGATTCTGCGCGACGTCTCCGGCCAGGCGGAGCTTCTGCCGCTTTTGGAGGATCTTCTGCGCGAGCTCTTTGAAAAGCGCTCTCCCGAAGGCGTGCTGACGGTCGCGGCGTATGACTCACTCGGTGGGATCGAAGGCTCGCTCGCGAAACGCGCCGAAGCGAGCCTGGCGTCGCTCCCGGCTGACGTGCAACTCGCCTTCCCCGATGTGCTGCGAAAGCTTGTCGCTTCGGGCGAAGGTCCGGAGGGCACAGCCGTCCGTCGCCGGGCCCCGCTCGACTCGTTTTCACCTGGCAGCCCGGCCCGCACCCTTGTCGACAAGCTTGTCGCCGATCGCTTGGCCACCGCCGCGGCCGGCGAGGATGGCACCCCGGAAGTGTCGATCGCCCATGAAGCCATCCTGCGCGTCTGGCCACGCGTGGCGGCCTGGATCGGCGAGAACAGGGAGTTTCTCGTCCTGCGCGACCGGCTCACGGCCCGGATGCGCGAGAAGGCACCACTGACGGCCGCCGATCCGCTTCTGCCCGCCGTGCGGGCGATCCTGGAAACACGCCGCGATGCCTTCGAGCCGGAGGTGGCGGCGTACGTCGAGCGGCAGGTGACGGCGATCGACGCCGAGCGGCAGCGTCGCGAACGGGTTCGTCGCGCGGTCGTGACGGGCCTTTCAGGGCTCACGATCGCGGCGATGATCACGGCCGGAGCGGCGCTCTGGCAATGGCGCGAGGCGGATGCGGCGAAGCGAATTGCCGATGAGCAACGGAGCTTGGCCACACGGGAACGCGATACAGCGGATCGCGAGCGCACCGCCGCCGAGCAGGCCCGAAGCGCCGAGGCCCAGCAACGTTCCGCGGCGGAGGCCGAGTCGACGAAGGCCAAGCGTCAGCTTTACATGGCGAATCTTTACAAGCTTCAAACCTCGCTCGACCGGCCGCAGCGGGCCCTAGCAAACGAGTTCTTTCGGGATGCGTCGGCTTCGTATCGGGAGGCCTACGGCGATGCGGCTAGCGCCCCGATCGAGCTTGCAGCGCTCTGTCCAGCGCTCGATCAAGCGATCAACGTTCTGAAGGGGCATGAGACCCTTGTCGTGTCCGTCGCCTTCAGCCCTGATGGGACGCGGCTGGCGACCGGGTCGGATGACCGCACGGCCCGTCTGTGGGACGCGTCGACGGGGAAGGAACTGGCGGTGCTGAAGGGGCATGAGGGCACGGTTAATTCCGTGGCCTTCAGCCCGGATGGGACGCGGCTGGCAAGTGGGTCCTGGGACAACACGGCCCGACTGTGGGACGCGTCGACGGGGAAGGAGCTGGCGGTGCTGAAGGGGCATGAGAACTGGGTTCAGTCCGTCGCCTTCAGCCCTGATGGGACGCGGCTGGCGACCGGGTCGTATGACAACACGGCCCGTCTGTGGGACGCGTCGACGGGGAAGGAGATAGCGGTGCTGAAGGGGCATGAGGGGCCTGTCATGTCCG
>JBDKKH010000230.1:0-8773 GCA_039796215.1 Verrucomicrobiota bacterium | reverse complement strand
TGGGGTAGGGCGGGACGAAGCGCCGTGGGCACGGCTTTCTGCGCCTCGACGGTGCAATGCAGGTAGCCGAGCTTGCGCCCCGCATCGGCGTCGCGGTAAGGTTCGGGGGATCGGGCCTGGGCGGTCAGCGCGAGCAGGCCGGCGAGCAGCAGCGGACGAAGAGGCATGCGTTTTCTTACGGCCATCCCCCGTGTGGCCGCAACCGAAACGCGCCGTCGGAGGGGCTACTCGGCGAACCCGTGCTCCTTGAGCATGCGGGCGACGGCTTGGGGTAGGGCGGGACGAAGCGCCGTGGGCACGGCTTTCTGCGCCTCGACGGTGCAATGCAGGTAGCCGAGCTTGCGCCCCGCATCGGCGTCGCGTCCGGCGGCCTCGAGCCAGCATTGCAGGACGGCGGCCGCGCGCGCCCACTCCGGCCAGTCGCTGTCGGCGGCGTCGGCGGCTTCGACCAAGGCGCACAAGGCGCAGCCGCCGAGGAAGCGTCCGACCGCGGCGGCGTCTTCCGTGCCGACGGCCGTGACGAGCTTCTCGCGTTCGCGCGCCTCCATCGTCAGGTCTTGTAACCGAGCACCGGCCGCAGCCACTTCTCAGCCTGCCCGATGGTCCAGCCCTTGCGGGCGGCGTAGTCCTCGACCTGGTCCCGGCCGACATTGTCGACGTCGAAGTAGATCGACTGCGGGTTGCCGAAGTAGAGGCCCGAGACGGACGCGGCCGGGTTCATCGCGAAGGATTCGGTCAGCGTGCAGCCGAGGCGGTCCGCGTCCAGCAGGCGCCAGAGCTCGGCCTTCTCGGTGTGCTCCGGGCAGGCAGGGTAGCCGGCGGCCGGCCGACGGCCCGCATATTTCTCGTCCACGAGTTCTTCGACGCTGAGGGCTTCGTCCGGGGCGTAGCCCCAGAGGTCCTTGCGGACCTCACGGTGCAGCCATTCGGCGCAGCCTTCGGCGAGGCGGTCGGCGAGGGCCTGGATGAGGATCTGGCGGAACGGATCCCTCGCCTTGAAGGAAGCGGCGTAGTCTTCGATCTCCTGGCCCGCCGTCACGGCGAAGGCGCCGATATGGTCGCCCTTGCCGGTCGACACCAGGTCGGCGAGCGAGCGGCAGGTGCTGACCTTCGGGCGCTGGCGCTGGTCGCGGAGGAAGTGGAAGCGCCCGATCTGCTTCGCCTGGGCTTCGTCGCCGTAGACTTCGACGTCGTCGCCGACGCGGCGGGCGGACCAGAGCCCGGCGACGCCGCGGAGGCGGACGCGGTCGGACCGGATCAGGTCATCGAGCTCGACGCGGGCGCCGTCGAAGAGCCGGCGCGCCTCGCTGCCGTACTTCGGCGACTTGAAGATGTTCGGGAAGGCGCCCTTCAGCGACCAGGTGATGAAGAAGGGCGTCCAGTCGATGATCTCGGCCACCGCGGCGGGGGAGATGCGCTCGAAGAGCGTGACGCCGGGCTTGCGCGGCGCCGGCTGGACCGGCGCGGTGGTGATGAGCGGACGACGGCGCGCATCGGCCAGCGGGATGACCACCGCGGGCTGCTGCTTCTCGTAGGCCTCGCGCAGTTCGGTCTGCTCGGTCCGGAGGTCGGCGACGAAGCCGTCGCGCTTGGAGGGGTTGAGCAGGTCGCTGCAGACCGCGGTGACCAGCGAGGCGTCGCCGACGTGCACCATCGGGCCGTCGTAATGCTCGGCGATCTTGATGGCGGTGTGTTCCTTGGAGGTGGTGGCGCCGCCGATGAGCAGCGGGGTGCGGACGCCGGCGCGCTTCAGTTCCTGGGCCACCGTGATCATCTCGTCGAGCGAAGGGGTGATCAGGCCGGACAGGCCGATGAAGTCCGGCTTCAGGCGGAGGGCCTCGGAGACGATCCTCTCGGTGGGCGTCATCACGCCGAGGTCGGTGACGGCGTAGTTGTTGCAGGCGAGGACGACGCCGACGATGTTCTTGCCGATGTCGTGGACATCGCCCTTGACGGTCGCGATGAGGAAGGAGCCTTGCGTGGAGCCGCCGACCTTCTCGGCGGCCATGAACGGCTCGAGGTGCGCGACCGCGGTCTTCATCACGCGGGCGGAGCGGACGACCTGGGGGAGGAACATCTTCCCTTCGCCGAAGAGCTGGCCGACGACGCGCATGCCGTCCATCAGCGGGCCTTCGATGACGAGCAGCGGGCGGCCCAGCTTGAGACGGGCTTCCTCGGTGTCGGCGACGACGTGGTCGTCGATCCCCTTCACGAGCGCGTGTTCGAGGCGCGCCTTGACGTCGAGGTTACGCCATTCGTTCTTCTTCGAGGTGTCGGCGCCTTCGGTCTTCGACGCGGCGAAGCGCGGGGCGGCCTCCATCAGGCGGTCCGTGGCGTCCTCGCGGCGGCAGAGCACCAGGTCCTCGACGAGCTCGCGGAGCTCCGGGTCGATCTCGCTGTAGACCTCGAGCATGCCCGCGTTGACGATGGCCATGTCGAGGCCGGCCTTCACCGCGTGGTAGAGGAAGACCGAGTGGATGGCCTCGCGGACCTTGTTGTTGCCCGCGAAGGCGAAGGAGACGTTGGACAGGCCGCCCGAAGTGCGGGCGCCGGGGCAGCGGCGCTTGATCTCCGTGACGGCTTCGATGAAGTCGAGGGCGTAGCGGTCGTGCTCCTTCATCCCGGTGCCGACGGTCAGGATGTTCGCGTCGAAGATGATGTCCTGCGGGTCCACCCCGGCTTCCTGGGTGAGGATACCGAAGGCGCGGACGCAGATGCGGACCTTGTCCTCGAAGGAGGCGGCCTGGCCCTTCTCGTCGAAGGCCATCACGATCATCGCGGCCCCGTAGCGGCGGCAGAGGCGGGCGCGGCGGACGAATTCCGCGTGGCCTTCCTTGAGCGAGATCGAGTTCACGACGGCCTTGCCCTGCACGCAGCGCAGGCCCGCCTCGATGATGTCGAAGTTCGACGAATCGATCATGAACGGCACCTTGGCGATGTCGGGCTCGGTCGCCGCCATGTTCAGGAACTTCGTCATCGCCGCGGCGCCGTCGAGCAGGCCGGCGTCGAAATTGATGTCGATCACCGTGGCCCCGGCCTCGATCTGCTGCTTGGCCACGCGGAGGGCGGAGCGGTAGTCGCTCTTCTCGATATGGCCTTTGAAGATCTTCGAGCCGGCGACGTTGGTGCGCTCGCCGACGTTCACGAAGGTGCCGGGGCCGCCGACGATGTCCAACGCCTCGAGGCCGGAGAGCCGCAAGGCGGGCGTGACGTCGCCGACGACGCGGGGCGGGTATTGCTCGGTGCGGCGGCGGATCGCGGCGATGTGGCCGGGCGTGGTGCCGCAGCAGCCGCCGACGATGTTGACCAGGCCGTCGCGGGCGAAGGTCTCCAGGATGGCCGCGGTGTCCTCCGGCCCTTCGGGGAAGCCCGTGGGCGAAAGCGGGTTGGGCAGGCCGGCGTTCGGGTAGCAGGAGACGAAGATATCGGCCTTCTTCGCGAGCTCGGCGATGTGCGGGCGCATCTGCTCGCCGCCGAGGGCGCAGTTCATGCCGATGCTGACCGGCTGCGCGTGGCGGACGGAGTTCCAGAAGGCTTCCGTGGTCTGGCCGGTGAGCGTGCGCCCGGAGGCGTCGGTGATCGTGCCCGAGATCATCAGGGGCAGGCGGAAGCCGCGGGCCTCGAAGGCCTCGTCGATCGCGAAGAGGGCGGCCTTGAGGACGAGCGTGTCGAAGACCGTCTCGCAGAGGAGGAGGTCGGCGCCGGCGTCGATCAGGGCGTCGACCTGCTCGCGATAGGCGTCGCGGACCTGGACGAACGTCACGTCGCGCTTGGCGGAGTCGTTGACGTCGCGCGACATCGACAAGGTCTTGTTGGTCGGGCCGATGGCGCCGGCGACGAAGGCGTCTTTGCCGGGGTTCGCGGCCTTGAAGGCGTCGACGGCCTCGCGCGCGACCATGACGGCGGCGGTGTTCAGCTCGCGGACGAGGTGCGCCATCGCGTAGTCTTCCATCGCGATGGACGTGCCGTTGAAGGTGTTGGTCTCGAGGATGTCGGCGCCGGCGTCCAGATAGGCGCGGTGGATGTCGCGCACGACGGACGGCTTGGTGACGACGAGGAGGTCGTTGTTGCCTTTGAGCTGGCCGGGGTGGTCCTTGAAACGGTCGCCGCGGTAGTCCGCTTCCTGCAGCTTGAGCTGCTGGATCATGGTGCCCATCGCGCCGTCGAGGTAGACGATGCGTCGGCGCAGGAGGGCCTCAAGGCGCTCGCCGGCCGGGTTCAAAGGGAGTCTCTGGCGGGACATCGCCCTAACCCTGCGGGTTGCCGCCCAAGGGTCAAGGCGGGGGCTGGCCTATTGTGTCATCCCCGGCATGTCCGGCTTCTTGCAGCGGAGGAGGTCCTGGCTGCGGTAGAGGACGATGCGCTTGCCTTCGAATTTCTCGTCATCCCAGAGCAGGGGGCGGAGTTCGAAGCTGAAGACGGGGTTCAGGTTGGATTTCGCGGCCTCCTCGGCGGGGTCGCCGCCTTGCCAGTAGAGGATGCCGTTGGGCAGGGAATGCTTCGCCCCCTTGCAGAGGAGCTGCCGGGTGTTGTGGACGAAGGAACGGAGATCCGCCACCGCGCGGCCGGTCACGAAGTCATGCTCGTGGTTCATCGTCTCGGCCCGGGCGTTCTTGACGTCGACGTTCTTGAGGCCGAGCCGCTCGGCGATGTCCGACACCACGGTGATCTTCTTGCCGACGGAGTCGACGAGCGTGAAGCGGGCCTTGGGGTAGAGCACGGCGAGGATGAGCCCGGGGAAGCCCCCGCCGGTGCCGACATCCATGACGCGGCAGCCGTCCATGAGCTTCAGGAACTTCACGGCCGCGACGCACGGGGCGTAGTGGTGCCGCTCGAGGTGCTCGATGTCCTTGCGCGAGACCAGGTTGATCTTCTCGTTCCACTCGCGATGGAGCGCGGCCATCGCGGTCAGCTGCTCCCATTGGGCGGGCGTGACTTCGGGGAAGAGCGGGACGAGGGCCTGCATGGAGAGGTCGGAGCGTGGGGCCGGCCGGGTCCGTGGCAAGGCCGCTTCGCGCCGGCGCGGCCGCTTTGCGCTTCACCGCGCGCGAGCCTTGGCTTAGGCAAGGGCATGCGCCTGCTCCTCTCCCTGTTCCTCGGTCTCGGCTGGCTCCACGCCGCCGAGCCGGCCGCCGCGCTCGCCGACGTGGCGGCGGAGCTCGACGTGAAGTGGCCGAAGAACCGGACGATGCACATCGTCTGCCACGGGCACAGCGTGCCCGCGGGGTATTTCAAGACGCCGGAGGTCCGGGCCGACGAAGCCTACCCGGCCTTGCTGCAGGCCGGCCTGCGCCGCCGGCACCCGCATGCGGTGCTGAACGTCATCGTCACCGCCATCGGCGGCGAGAACGCCGTCTCCGGCGCCGCCCGGTTCGAACGCGACGTCCTCGCCCTGCGGCCGCGCGTGGTGACGATCGACTACTCGCTGAACGACCGTCGGCTCGGTCTCGAGAAGGCCCGCGCCGCCTGGACGCAGATGATCGTCGCGGCCAAGGCCGCGGGCATCCGCGTGATCCTGCTCACGCCCACGCCCGACCAAGGGTCTCGCTGGGACGACCCCCAGGACCCGCTTAATCTCCATGCGGAGCAGGTCCGCGCGCTTGCCCGCGAGCACGGCGTGCTGCTCGTGGACAGCCTGGCGCTCTTCAAGGCGAAGGTCACCGCGGGCACGCCCTTGTCGGAACTGATGTCCCAGGGCAATCACCCTGACGCCGCCGGGCATGCCGTGGTCGGCGAGGCCTTGCTCGCGCTTTTCGCCCGCTAATTTGCGGTTTCCTTTCCTCGGCCAATCCCCCACTTTGCCCACCTATGTTCCACCACGTCGTCTTCTTCTACCTGAAAAAGGACCTCACCGCCGCCCAGCGCGCGGAATTCGAGACCAAGCTCCGCGGCCTGCTCGCCATCAAGTCCATCCATAGCGGCTACGTCGGCGTCCCAAGCGCCCACGCCGTCCGTCCGATCATCGACACTTCCTACGACTTCGCCGAGTTCTTCGTGTTCAAGAACCACGCCGACCACGACGCCTACCAGACCGACCCGCTCCATCAGGCCTTCATCAAGGACTGCAAACCGTACTGGGATTCGGTCAAGATCTACGACTTCGAATAAGCCATCAGGCTCATCCGAAAAGGCCGCCCGTCGGGCGGCCTTTTTTGTGCCTGCGTGGGCGTGGGCCCGCCACTGCGTGCTGACCTGGGTGAAAAGTGCAGACCGGCCTACGGGCTGCGCAAAAATGAAAGACAGGATTCGGGTGGCCGGTGGCGGGGTTTGGCTCCCGGCTGCCTTAACCAAGGGGGGCGCCCATTGTAAACCTCCCGCCACTTCGGGCTTAACAATGGGTGGGAGCCCCCATAGACAAGGGGCGTGCCGCCTGCCACCGCAGCCGCTTCGTCCGCTTTGGACGCCCTCGACGCCGCCGACCGGCGCTTCGGGTGGCATCCGTTCACCCAGATGCGGGAATACCAGGACAACCCCCGCCTGCACCTGATCCGCGGCGAAGGCAGCTGGCTGATCGACGGGGAAGGGCGGCGCTATCTCGACGGCAACGCCTCGGTCTGGACGAATGTCCATGGCCATAACGATCCGGACCTGAACCTGGCCCTGCGCGAGCAGTTGGAGAAGGTCGCCCACGTGACGCTCCTGGGCCTCAATCACCCCGTCGCGACGGAACTGGCGGAAGACCTCGCCGGGCTGACCGGGGGCGCATTGCCGCGATGCTTCTTCACCGACAACGGCAGCAACGCCATCGAGGTCGCCCTGAAACTTTCGTTTCAATACTGGCAGCTCGTCGGTCGGGACGCCAAGCGCGGGGTCATCTCGATGGAGGGCGCCTACCACGGCGACACCTTCGGCACGATGGCGGTCGGCGAGCGCTCCGAATTCCATCGGCGCTTCGACCCCTGGCTCTTCGCCGCGCAGACTTTCCCCGCACCGGTCCATGCCGAATGCGCCGGCCAGGTCGTCCGCTCCGATGCCGCCGCTTCGTTGGCCGCATTGGAGGTCATGCTGGAACGCGACGGCGCCGCCACGGCCTGCGTCGTCCTTGAGCCGCGCGTCCAAGGGGCGGCCGGCATGGTCCAGCAGCCCGCGGGTTTCGTCCGGGCGGTCGCGGAGCTCTGCCGCCGACACGACGTCCATCTGATCCTTGACGAAGTATTCACCGGCTTCGGTCGCCTCGGCGCGCTGACCGCGGCCGGGACCGAAGGCGTCACGCCGGACTTCCTCTGCCTCGCGAAAGGTCTCGCCGCCGGTTACCTGCCGCTGGCCGCCACGCTCACGTCGGAAAATATCTACGCGGCTTTCCTCGGTAGATTCTCCGAGGGAAAGACCTTCTTCCACGGTCACACCTTCTCGGGCAACCCGCTCGCCTGCGCGGTGGCCCGCGCTTCGTTGCGCAAGCTGAAGCCGCTGCTGGCCTCGGGCCAGGTCGCCGAGCGCGCCGCGCTCCTGGGACGCGAGATGACCGCCGCCTTCGCGGGGCACCCGCAGGTGCGCACCTTCCGTCAGCTCGGCCTCACGGGCTCCGTCGAGTTCAGGCCGGCCGGCGCCGCCCGTTGGCCGACCGACACCCGCGCGGGCTACCAGGTCGCCTTGGCGGCCCGCCGTCACGGCCTCATCATCCGCCCGTTGGCCGACTCGATCCTGTTCGTCCCGCCGATCTCCATCCAAGCCGACGAAGTGAAGCACCTCGTCCGCGCCGTCCGCCTCGCGATGGACGACGTCCTGCCGAACCTCAAAGCAGGCTAGGTCGGCACGCGGTGCTACCCCTGCCTTTCCCCGATACTCGATACTCTAAACTCCATACTCTAAACCAATGCCCAACCTCACCGAAGCCCGAGCGCTCTACGACCTGCCGCTCAACACGCTGATCTTCAAGGCTCAGCAAGTCCACCAGGCCAACCAGGATCCGGCCGGCGTGCAGCTCTGCACGTTGAAGTCGATCAAGACCGGCGCCTGCCCCGAAGACTGCGCCTATTGCCCGCAGTCGATCCACAACCAGACCGGCCTCGAAAGCGAAGCCCTGATGGAGACCCAGGCCATCCTGGCCGACGCGCGTAAGGCCAAGGCCGGCGGCGCGACCCGCTTCTGCATGGGCGCCGCCTGGCGTCGCGTGAACGACGGCAAGCAGTTCGACAGCGTCCTGAACACCGTCTCCGGCGTGAAGGAACTCGGCCTCGAGGTCTGCTGCACGCTCGGCATGGTGAGCGAAGCCCAGGCCGCCCGCCTCAAGCAGGCCGGCTGCGACGTGTATAACCACAACCTCGACACCTCCCGCGAGCACTACTCGAAGATCATCACCACCCGCACCTACGACGACCGTCTCCAGACGCTCTCGAACGTCCGCAAGGCCGGCCTCGAGGTCTGCTCCGGCGGCATCATCGGCATGGGCGAGACGGTCGACGACCGCCTCAAGATGCTCGTCGAGCTCGCCCAGCTCGACCCTCAGCCGGACTCCGTGCCGATCAACGCCTTGGTGGCGGTCGAGGGCACGCCCCTGGCCGGCCGCAAGTTCGTCGATACCATCGAGTTCGTCCGCACGATCGCGGTCGCCCGCATCCTGATGCCGAAGGCGATGGTCCGGCTCTCCGCCGGCCGCGCCAACATGAACGACGAGACGCAGGCCCTCTGCTACCTCGCCGGCGCCAATTCGATCTTCCTGGGCGAGAAGCTCCTCACGACGGGCAATCCCGACATCGAGGAGGACATGAACCTCATGAAGCGCCTCGGGCTGCACCCGATGCATCCGGACGAAGCCCGCCGCATCCATCGCGGC
>JBDKKH010000229.1:0-9754 GCA_039796215.1 Verrucomicrobiota bacterium | reverse complement strand
GCCTGGAGATGGCCGAAGACGGCGTTGGTCGACGCGAAGCGGAACTTAGCTTGGATGTCCCGGATGCTCGGCCAGTAGGAGTGCTCGGAGACGTGCTCCTTCATGTAGTCGAGGATGGCGCGCTGCTTCTTGGTTAGCTCTTCCATGGTGAACGCATGTTCTATGAAAACTTGTTCACTGTCAAGCGGGCAGCCATTTAACCCCTCGATATGCTCAATAACCCCCGAATCTGGCTTCGAACTCGGCCAAGGTCAGCTCCATTCCGGGGTAGTAGCGTGCGCACAGGGCCAAGGACCGCTCCCGGATGGCTTCGGGGACACCCCAGAGGGCTTGGCTGACAGACCCTGTGATGGCGGCCAAGGTATCGGCGTCACCCCGCACCGAAGCGGCGAAGCGGACGGCCGCTTCGAAGTCCGGCGTGCCCGCGGCGATGGCCAGGCACTCGGGCACGCAGCCTTGGCAGGTCTCATTGTACGTATGGGTTCGCCGGATGTGCCCGAGGTCAGGCAGAGGTCCGTAGAAGCTTTCGGCCACCGCGCGCACGGCAGCTGGGTCGCGGGTCCGGCGCGCGGTCCAGATCGCGGCCGCCACGGCTTGGGCGCCCTTGATGCCTTCGGGGTGAGCGTGCGAGGGGCGGGCGCTCAGCGTCGCATGCTCGAGCACGGACTCAAGGTCTTCGAACGCCCAGGCCACCGGCGAGACGCGCATGGCCGCGCCGTTACCGAAGGAATCGCGTTCGCCGGGGGCGCCTTCATACACCCAGCCGAGGAAGCCGCCGCCGAAGGCGGCCGACAGCGGCGCCGCCTGTCCGTTGTTCTCGTAATAACGGACCATGCCGACGATCCGGGGTTTATAGTCGCTTTCGCCTTTCAGGATGGCTTCCGCCACGGCCCAGGTGAGCAGCGAGTCGTCGGTCGGGCAGGACTTATCCGCGAACAACGGGAACGCAGGGTCGTCGTTGCGGCTGAACTCATGGACCGAACCGATGATGTCTCCCGCGATGGCTCCGAGCATGGCTGACGTTGGCCTGGTTTGGTCTCGGCCGCAATCTCGAGGGTGCGCCGGTTTGCCGGTTCAGAGCGCGGAACGCGAGCGGACGCCGTTCACGAGCCGCTCGATGCCCAGGGGGTTCGCGTTCCGTAGTTCCTCCGGCAAGGCGGCGTCAGGGAAGTTCTGGAAGCACACCAGGCGCGTGAAACGGTGGATCGCGTTGGTGCCGACCGAGGTCGTGCGTCCGTCGGAAAGCGCGGGGTAGGGCCCGCCGTGGACCATGGCGGGCGAGACCTCGACGCCGGTAGGGAAGCCGTTGACGACCACGCGTCCGGCGACGGCCTCGAGGCGCGCGATCAGCGCGGCTTGCGACGCGATTTCCGCGTCGGTGCCGTGCACCGTCGCGGTGAGGTTGCCGGGGAGGGCGGTGATGACGGCCTCGACTTCTTGCGCATCCGCGCACCAGACGATCGTCGAACACGGGCCGAAGATCTCCTCACGCAACGACGGGTCGGCGAGGAAGGCCGGGCCATCGGTCGCGAACAGGGTGGCGACGGCGCGGTTGGGCAGGCCGCTTGACCTGCCTTGGGCGATGGTCGCCACGCCGGGTCTCGCCGCCCGGTCGGTCAGGTCCTGTTGATAGGCGTGGTGGGTGCCTGCGGAGAGCATGACGCCGTCGGCGCAGCCGGCGAAGAAGGCCGAGAGCTTCGCGACGCAGGCCTGGGCCGCCGCGGAGCGCGTCAGGATGATCACGCCGGGCTGCGTGCAGAACTGGCCGACGCCCGAGGCGCAAGAGCGGAACAAGCCTTCCGCGATGGCCTCGCCGCCGGTCGCCAAGGCTCCTTCGAGCAGGATCACCGGGTTCACGCTGCTCATCTCGGCGTACACCGGGATCGGCACCGGTCGGGCGGCCGCGGCGTCCATCAGGGCGCGGCCGCCGGCGCGGGAGCCGGTGAAGCCGATGGCGCGCAACGCCGGGTGCCGGATGAGCTGCGGGCCGACGCTGCGCCCTTCACCCATCAGGAGCGAGAACGTGCCTTCCGGAAGTCCGCAGGCCCGCACGGATTCGCCGACGAGTCCGCCCATGATCTCCGCCGTGCCGGCATGCGCATGGTGCGCCATCACGATGACCGGACAGCCTGCGGCGAAGGCCGCGGCGGTGTCGCCGCCCGCGACCGAGTAAGCGAACGGGAAGTTGCCGGCGCAGAAGACCGCGACCGGTCCGAGCGGGCGTGACATCGAGCGATGGTCGGGTTTCGGCGTCGGCCGGCGGTCCGGCCTGGCTGTCTCGATGCGGGCGTCCAGCCAGTCGCCCTTTTCGACGAGTTCGGCGAAGAGTCGCAGCTGGCCGGTCGTGCGGTCGAGTTCGAGCCGGCAGCGCTCGGCGGAGAGGGCGGTTTCTTGTTCGGCCCGGGCGATGAGGTCGGGGGCGACGGTTTCGATGCGGCGGGCGAGGTCTCCCAGGAAGGCCGCTTTTTGGCGTCCCGAGAGCAAGGCGAGCCGGGGTGCGGCTTGCGCGGCCAAGTCGACGGCGAGGCCGACCTCTTCGGACGACGCCTGGAAAAACTCGGGGCGGAGCGCTACGCCGATGGCCGGGTCGAAAGTCGTGAAAGGCAAGGCCCGGGACTGTCCGCGGCTGAAACCGATGAACGACTGTCCGAGGAGGGGCGGCATGCGAAGATGGGGATGGTCGGCGCGGCGACGCCGATGTCTCGTCGGAAGGCTCAGTCGGCCAGCTGCGCGATCAGCTTGAGCGTCTCAAGCGGGGTCACGTGGCTCCGGGCGGCCTGGTGCAGGCCGGGCGGAAGCAGTTCGATGGCCAAGGTCTTCAATTCATCGAGCCGTGCCTGGAGTTTACCGAGGCAGGCTTCGGCCTGCTGGGCGTCGACCCAGACGTCGTAGATGGTCACGACTTCGCCGGGCTGGTCGCCGTCGATCTCGCCTTCGCCGACTTCGTAATCGCAATCGAGCAGTTCGTCCCAGAAGTTGGCGTCGAGCTCCATGGCGTCCTCGAGCTCATAGAGGCGGATGCCGTTCATCCATTCGTTGAGCTGCGTGAACGCCGCGAGGTGGGAAGGGATGACCTCGGTGAAAGTATCGCGGATGCCGACGGCGACCAGCGTGAGCCCGTCGACCGTCTCGCCCAGCTGGGGGCCGTCGAAGGGAGGTGTCGAGTCGTCGGACATGGGCCAAAGGGATGCGGGACGGTGCCGGAATCGCCAGCCAATAGTGCGCGATCCCAGGCCCGCTTGTTAGCCGCGCATGCCGCGGGGTTTATTAAGCATGAATAAGCATCGCGATTGAGTCACGGCTTGAAGGCTTCCGCGACCCTGCGATAAGCAACATCGTCCATGATGACCCGGTTAATGCCCTCCATTCCTGCGCCCGTCGCCGGCGCCCGCCTCTGAGCCATGTCGAATCCCCTGCGAGTGGCCCGGGCGGGCAAGGAGATCGGCGTCTGGCCCTTGGCGGAAGTCCGGAGCCTCCTCGCTGACGGAAGTCTGCTGGGTTCGGATCATTATTGGCTGCCCGGCATGGCCGCCTGGAAGACGTTGGCGGAGCTGCCGGGGCCGTCCCGTCGGCTCCCCTTTGCCCGACCTGAACAAAAGGAAGCCAACTTCTTCGACGAACTGATGGGACGAGCCAGCGCCCGTGCCGGACTCACGGCCCTGTGGGACCTGGTGGCGGCCGCGGAGACCGAAGGGGAGGTCTCGCCGGAGGCTTTGGCCTCTTTGGACGCCGCAGTGGGTTTCGACGTCCGTAAGCGTTGCCGTACGGAAACGCGCGCGTGGTACCGGCAGGCGGTCGAGGCGTACCTGTCCGACCGTTATTTCGCGCCCGAGGAGCAGGCTGGCCTCGCCGCGCTGGGTCGCACGCTCGGCCTGACCGCGGAGGACACCCTGGCGCTGCATGGCGAGGCCTTCGCCAGTTATTTCAACATCGGTTTCCAGACCTGCCTGCTGCGCGACACCTCGCCGCAGGAAAAGGGGCGCGAGATCGCTTTGCTGTCGCAATCGGTCCCTTTGCCCGAGGAGAAGCTGGCCGAAATCCGCAAGCCGGCCTTGGCGCGTTATTTCGACCGCCGCGCCGATGCCATCGCCCGGCAGGACGACGGCGACGAGATCATGGACCCCGCGGAGACGGAGGCCCTCTTCGCGGAAGCGGAGCAGCTGGGCTTTGCTTTGCCGGAGGTCCTCCCGGTGCTCACCGAGCGGCTTCGTTCGGGACATCGCGTCTGGTCGCTCTACCGGGCTCCCCTGCGCGAGGTGCCCTGCGATCTCGACCTAGGCTCGGAGGGGTGTTTCTGGACCCGTCAGGTCGATTTCGCCCAGAACAAGCGGGTCACCGTCCGCCGGAGTTACGGCGGCTTCGGCACCAGCATCAAGATCTGGGGGCCGATCCGTTATCGCACCGGTTCCTATGACGTCGAGCGAGAGACGGAAGACCAAGTCGTCAAGGTGGACACGGGTACGCTGGTGTTCACGTCGAAGCGCGTGATCTTCTCCGGCGGGCTCAAGAGCTTCAATTTCAAGCTCGGCAAGGTGCTCGACGTCACCTCTTACGCCAACGCGATCGTGGTCGACAAGGATACCGGCGGAGACGCCATCTTCTTCTTCCCCGACGGTCAGGCCGAGGCGGCCGTCATCCTGCGCCGCTTGGTGAAGCAGGCCAAAGCCTGACGGCGTCCGTCAGTTGTGGGCGGGCGGCGCCTTGGGCGCCAGCGCCAGGCGGAACCGGTTCAGGCAACGCAGGTCCGGCGTGGTGTCCACGATCGCGAAGGTCACGCGCCGGAACGCGCCGCGGAAGGGGCCGGCGAGCGCTTCCCGGAAGAGCTCGGCGATCAGCGCCGGGTCGTTGGCGAAGTTGCCGCAACCCCAGGCGCCGAGCACGAGGGCGTCGTGTCCGTTGGCCTGGGCCGTGGCGAGCACCTTGACGATACGGGCGCCCATCGCGCCGGGGATCTTCGCCTGGTCGAGCGGACCGACGTCGCGTGCGTCGCACGCCGCCGCGGACAGGAACGCCGCCTTGAATGGCGCATCGAGCAGACGATGGTCGTCGGAACGGAAGACCGGCACGTCGGGCGAGTAGATCATCGCGTCCGAGCGCAGCGGATTCGCCTGCTGAAGGTGGAACGCGTACATCGGTCCGCCATGCTGGCAGGCGAAGAGGGCGGAAGAGCGGCAGTGGTATTCCTCCTGCGCGCGTTCGCCCGCGAGGAAGCCGCCGCCGGGGACCGTCGGTGAGGCGAAGTTAAGCACCATGGTCGTCAGGTCGGCGTCGACGTGACGTCGCGCGGCCGAGAGCGACGTCTCGGCCGTCACCTCGATGAGCGTCGCATGCCTGCCGGTCCGCGGGAAGGTGTGGCGATGATCCGGCGGGAGGTGCGTCGTCCGGGCGACGGCCGAGGCGATGTCCGCCGCGATGTCCACCGGTCGGCTCGTGGCGGAGGCGTAGAGGCCCAGTTCGATGATCTGCATCGCCTCCCGGCCCATTTTATTGGCGAGTTCTCTTGGAATCTTCGGGTCGAAGGGCATGGCAGGCGTGATGCCTAGGATGGGGCCGGGCACCGCCGAAGCCAGCCGCAACCTATGACAGGCGGCCCGTTTGACGCCCGGTCCGTCTCCGGGCATAACGATGGCATGCCGCAACCTCCGCTGACCGTATTCTACAGCCCTGCCTACGCCATCGAAAGCAAGTCCGAGACCGTGACGAAATCACGGCTGGTGGCGGGGATGATCGAGGCTGGTCAGGCAGGCGAGGTCTGGCTGGAAGCGCCGAAGCCGGCCACGCGACGGGAACTCGGTCGCGTCCATGACGCTGAATACGTCCGGAGCACCTTCGAGGACAAGCGCGGCTTCCTCGAGGTCGGCCCATGGTCGCAGCCTTTGCTGGACAGCATCCTCGCCTCGACGGGCGGCATGCGCGACGCCGTGAAGGAAGCCTTGCGGCACGGCCGCTCCGGCAGCCTGTCCAGCGGGCTTCACCATGCCCGACGCAAAGCTGGCAATGGTTTCTGCCAGTTCAACGGGCTGGCCTTGGCGGCGCTCGAAGCGCTCAAGACGGTCAAGGCCGTCGGCATCCTGGATCTGGACGCCCATGCCGGCGGGGGCACTTTCGACATCCTCGGCGATCATCCGCAGGTCTTTCTCGCGGACGTCGCGGTCGATGCGTTCGACTCGTGGGAGCCGACCGTTCCGGAGCGTCATTTCTATGTCCACGCGGATCATCCGAAAGGGTACCTCGGGCACGTCGAGGACGCCCTCCGCGCCTTGGAGCAGGTCGACTTCCTCATCTACAACGCCGGCATGGACACCTATGAGAAAGCCGGCGGCATGAAAGGCGTCACCAAGAAGATCATCCGTGAGCGCGAGCAACGCGTCGTCGCGTGGGCGCGGGCGCGGAAGATCCCGCACATCTTCGCCCTGGCCGGGGGGTACAAGTGGGGCGGACTCACCTTGGCGGAGGTGGCCGAACTGCATCTCGAGACCGTCAAGGCCTTCGCGGCCTGATCACTCCGCCTGCGGGATGTTCAGCTGCTGCAGGCGGAAGGCGCCGCTCTCCGTCGGCAAGACCACGAAGAGCGGACAGCCGCGGCTTTGCGCGAGCGCGACCATCACGTGCCACTGGGCCTGAGGAACGCTTGCGACCACGAACATCGGCATCGCGCCGGGCTCGGTGCCGGAAGGCTCTTCGATGGCCACGCCCTTATGGGCGACGTCGAAATTATGGGCCAGCCACTTGCCGAGCTCCTTGGCCAGGCCGCGCATGTCGGACTTGCCGGCTTCGACCTTGGCCTGGTCGACGAGCGCCCAGAGCGGAATCGCGAAGTTATGTTCCAGGTCGGCCATCGGCGCGGCGGCGGCGGTCGGGTCAGGCCTGCTTGATGAGCTCGGCCGTCGCGGGGACGTCGGAGATGATCTGATCCGGGTCCGGTCCGACGCCGATGTAGCGCAGGTTCGGGAGGGCGGGCAGGGAACCCCCGCGAGAGGCCAGACGGACGATTTCCGCCATCGTGAAGGCCACGTAGCGACGGGCCTCGGGGGGGAGCTGGGCGAAGGAGCGGACTTGGCTGATGTCGGTCTTCCAGCCGGGCAGGGTGGCGTAGATCGGCTGCAGCATCCGGCGGACGGCGTCGTTGCGCGGCACGCCCATGACGGTCTTGCCGGCGGCGTCGCGGTAGCCGGTGCAGACCAGCAGGTCGCCGCCCTGCCATCCGCTGTGAGGCGAGAGGGCGTCGAGCTTGTTCAGGACGATGTCGTCATAGCCGCCGTAGCGGAGCGCGTCGGCCTTCTCGACGAGGTCGGACCAGCCCACCATGCGCTGGCGGCCCGTGCTCGTGCCGAACTCGAGCTTGGCGAGGGCGCGCTGGAGCGGGTGTTCCTCCGGCATCTTCGTCAGGAAGACGTGCGTGCCGACCTTGGTGTCGTAGGCTTTGCAGCAGCCGACGGTATGGATGGCCTGCACCGGGATGCCGGCGGACTGGAAGAACTCCGGCGTGTAAGTGTGCGAAGCCGTGACGTTGGGGGCGAAGCCCGCGCGTTTGTCGAGCCAGTAGGCCTGGCCGAATTCGCCGATCACGCGCCGGTCCGCGGCGAGGTCGCCGAGGATGCGTTCGCGGACGTCGCCGATGGCGTGGGTCAGGGCGGCGCCCGCCTGCCAGTAGCATTCGAGGACCGCGGCGTGGTCGAACGTGAACGGCTCCTTGCCTGCGAAGCGGGTGAAATCGAATTCCGCGGCGGCGAAGACGCCGGATTCGATGGCGCCCTTGTTGGCGCGGAGTTCGGCTTCGGTCAGCTTGGCGAAGAGTCCGGCCCACTTCTCGGGCGAGAGCTTGCAGACGTCGCGCACGATGGAGGCCGCGCGGTCCAGGCGGGCGGAAAGACGCGTGGCGTAGTCGGCCTTGGCGCCGAGGAATTCCGAGTAATGGATCTGGAACTGGCCGACTTCGTCGGCATAAGCCGGCGTGATGCCGCGGCCGGTGGAGCCGCGGGCTTCGTGGCCGAGCACGTGGATGCGGTAGTCTTCCCAGGCCAGGTCGAGGATGCGATGGGCGACGTCGCTGATCATGCAGCGTTCGTCGATGAGCAGGCGGTTGAGGACCGGGATGCCGATCTTCTCGAGGGGAAGGGCTTCCCAGAGGGCCTTGCGCGGGTCGGCGACGACGCCGGCGCCGAGGGCCAGGCAGGCCACGTCGTGTTCGGCCACGCCGCCGGGCAGCAGGTTCAGCTTGAGGCCTGCGACCGTGTGGCCCGAATTGGCGCCGCCGTTCACCTTGAGGACCGTGCCGACGACGTCGCGTCGCCCGGTCAGGGCTTGGAGTTCGCGGACGATCTCGGGGATCAGCCGGCCTTTGCCTTCGTCTCCCATGCTGATGCCGACGTCGGCGATGAGATTGCTTTTAAAGGAGGGGAGTGCCATGGGCGGGTGGGCGGACGGTTGGGTGCGTCCGCGCTTCGAGGTGCTCAGATAGGGTTCAGGCCGAGGCGCCTTTCTGGCGCTCGTAGAAATCGTTGATCTTCTTGGCGACGTCGCGGTAACCGGAGTCGGCCATGTAGATGATCTTGTACTCGTCGGCGGCTTCCTTGGCCTTGCCCATCTTCTCGAAGGTGTCGGCCAGGGCGTAGATGATCTCCTTCTTGAGATCGTTCATCATCAGCACCTCGGTCTTGGCCGTGGTGAGCTGTTCGACCGCGAGATCGTACTTGGCGCCTTGCGTGAAGGCGCGGCCGATCGCGAGCAGGGCCGGCTGACGATATTTCGGATTACGCTGGGCGTATTGAAGCTGCTGGACGGCCTCGTCGAGGCGTTCGGCGGCCAGGAGAAGCGTGCCCAGTTCGTAGCGGTACGAGAAGTCGTTGGGGTAGCGTTCGACCTGGGTGAGCGCGGTCTTCAGGCGGAAGTCGGCCAGTTCGGCCTCGTTCTTGGCCAGCGCGGCCTGGCTCACGGCATCGGCCGGGTTGGCGGCCAAGGCTTCGCGCAGCTGCTTTGAATTACGCTCGTAGCGGCGGGTGAGCAGGTCGCTTTCCTGCCGTTCGAGCGAAGGATCGGCCTTGCCCAGCGTGGTCAGGCGGCCGCGTTGCAGCCAGGCGATGGCGCTGTCGAGGTCTTCGGCCATCAGGAACAGGCGCACGATCTCGCGGTAAAGGTCCAGGTTGTCGGGTTCGGTCTGGATCTGACGGGCGATCTGTCCGGCTTGGGCGAGCGCGTTGGCCCCGTCGGTGACCGCGCGGCTGGATTGATCCAGGCGCAGGGCCTCGTCCTTGTCTTTGAGCTTGGACTGGAAGTCGCCTTTGTCCTCCCAGTTGCCTTTCTTCATCGTCTTGCTGACCGAGGCCTTGCGGACGGCTTCCTGCAGGTCTCCGTTGCCGGGGAAGGACTTGAGTCCGCGGTCGGCGGCGGCGAGGGCGTGGTCGAATTCGCCGGCGGAGATCCAGACGTTGGCGAGGTCGACGAAATGCTGCACCTGTCCGGGTTCGTTCGCGGCCAGTTCCTCGTAGGCGAAGGCCGCCAGCTCAGGCAGGCCGACCTTGAGTCCCGCCAGCGCGAGGGTCTTGTTGGCGTTGGTATCGGTGGGCTTCTTGGCGAGGACCTCCTCCGCGGCGTGGATCGCGGCGACGGCGTCGGCTTCCACGGACTTGGCGATCTTGCCCCCGGTCAAGGCGCTCGTCAGGCCGTCGAAGAGGCCTTTCTTGGTGCCAAGCATCGCTTTCTGCGCCTTCCGGAGGCTACGGCGGACTTCCGTGCAACCGGGGTTGCGGAGCAG
>JBDKKH010000228.1:0-4498 GCA_039796215.1 Verrucomicrobiota bacterium | reverse complement strand
CCCCCTGCCCCAGAGTAAGCACCCCTAGGGTCACCCTATTAGCGTTACTAATCCTGCTCCGCCCTTAAGGAGAGAGGCGCACGATGTCCCAACTTCCCTTGTTTTGAGTATAGTGGAAGCGGTCATGCAGCCGGTTGGTCCGGCCCTGCCAAAACTCAAACTGGGTCGGAATCAGGCGATAACCACCCCAATGGGGCGGCTTAGGTACCTGACCTTCGGAGTATTTCGCCTTAAGCTCGACCAGGCGGGATTCGAGGACCTTCCGATCGGCGATGATATCGCTCTGGTCAGAAGCCAGTGCCCCCAATTGGCTACCATAGGGACGCCGCGCAAAATATGCGACCGATTCCTCTTCTGAAGTCTTTATCAATGAACCTGTTATGTGAATCTGACGCTCCAGGGAGAACCAAGGAAAAAGGAGGGTGGCCCGAGGGTTCGCCGCGATTTCCTCCCCCTTCTTACTGGAGTAGTTAGTAAAGAAGGAGAAGCCCCGTTCATCCGCGGCTTTCAACAGGACGGTCCGGGAAGAGGGGAAACCGTCCAAACCTAGCGTCGAAAGGACCATGGCGTTAGGTTCGATCACCCCGGCGGTCTTGGCTTGCTCGAACCAAGCCTTGAACTGGACCAACGGGTCCTCGCGCAGCTCGTGCCGGTCGACGCCGTGGGCGGCGTACTCTTTGCGGAAATCCGAAAGGTCCATGCCCGTATTAATAAAGACGTCGGTCCGACCTGCAAGCGTTAGCACCCCTTCCCTCTCGCCTGACCCCCCGCCGACCCGCACCTTGGCCGACGTGAACCTAGTGCTCATCACCGCCGACGAAGCCAAGGCCGGCCTGCCCGCCGACGACCCGCGCGCCCGTCACCTTCGCGAGACCGTCGGACTCGCGGTCGGCGGCAGCTTCCATGTCGGGATCGAGAACGGCCTGCGCGGCATCGCGACGATCACGACCCTCGACCCGCGGATAGCCTTCGCGGTCGTCTGGGAGCGATCCCCGCAGGCACGCCTTCCGCTGACCGTGCTCATCGGACTGCCACGTCCGCAGACCGCGAAGAAAGTCCTGCACGACCTCGCGAGCCTCGGCGCCGCGCGCATCGTCTTCTTCGAAGCCGTGAAGGGCGATCCGGGCTACGTCGCCAGTTCGCTCTGGAAAGACGTCGAGTGGCGCGGGCATGTCCTCAAGGGGACGGAACAGGCCTGCTCGACGCTCGTGCCCGAAGTGACGCGCGTCGCCTCGCTCGCCGAGGCCCTCGCCGGCCTCGACGCCGCGGCGTGGAAGCTCGCGCTCGATCCCTATGAGGCGACCGGCGCGCCGGAACTCGCCGCGCCCGCGACGGCGGCCGTGCTGGCGCTCGGACCCGAACGCGGCTTCGCCGAGGCGGAACGGTCGGCGCTGCGCAAGGCGGGCTTCGCCTTCGCGCACCTCGGCGACCGCATCCTGCGCGTCGAAGCCGCCGCGCTGGTCGGAGGCGCGCTCATGCTCGCGCACCTCGGCGTCTGGGAAAAACACCGTCCGGTCGCCGGCTGATCACTCCGCGGCCTGGCGGACGAGGACCGAAGCGGCGGGCTGGCCTTTGCCTTTGCCGATGACCTTGCGCAGCTTCCAGCCCGCCGGCACCGGGACTTCGTAACCGCCGGGCGCCTCGAGGATCACGCGCACGTGCGCGCCCTCCTCGGCATAGCTCACCGCGGTCGCGGCGATCTCAGCGCCCTTGGTCTGCCAGAGTTCCCAGGGCGGATCGGCGAACACCAGGTCGAAGCGACCCTCGGCCACGCCGGGCTTGGTCGCGTCGCCGGTGATCTTCGTGAAAGGCAGTTCGGCGGCACCCATCGACTTCGCCACCGCGGCGGCGTTGGCCGTGAGCTCGGCGCCGATGCGCTGGTCGACGCAGGTCGCGCGCAGGGCGCCGCGGCTGAGCGACTCGAGGCCATAGGCGCCGGTGCCGGCGAAGAGGTCGAGCACCGCCGTGCCGGGGACGAACGCCGCGAGCGAATTGAAGACCGCTTCGCGGATGTAATCCGTGGCGGGACGAACGCCGCCCTGGGAGGGGACGCGGAGCTGGATGCCTCGTGCGATGCCGCCGGTGACGCGCATGGATGCAAAATCGCGCGGGCGCGCGGAAGGTCAACGGCGTTCGGCGCCGAGGACCTGTCGCCCGGGAGACCAGCAGGTGGTACGTCCGCCGACCTCCTCGCGGACGAGCGGCTGCTTCGAACGCGGACAACGTCCGCCGTCCTTCCAGCGATGGTTGAAGAGCCAGCTGTCCGGCGGGTCGGACCAATCCTTGCCGATGACTTCCATCGCCTCCGCGCAGACCTCGCGCAACGTCGCATGCAGCTTGCGCACGGACTTCGGTCCGAACGCGCCGGCCTTGGCCTGCGGATGGAAGCCCGCGCGCCACAGCACCTCGTCGGCCATCCAGTTGCCGATGCCCGGGAAACGTTCCTGCATCAGCAGCACCGGCTTGATCGCCGTGCGGGCGCGCCGGCGGAGGAACACCTCGACCACGCCGACCGTGAAGGCTTCCGAAAGGATCGCGGGCGGGATCTTCTCCCACCAGTCGGGCGCGCCCTCGCCCTGCCAGAACTGGACGCGCCCGAACTGCCGCGGATCGACGAAGACCAGCTTCTTGCCGCCGGTCATCGTCAGTTTGAAATGGTCGTAAGGCGTCGGCTCCCGCTCGGCGTCTCCCGCCTCGAGCCGGCCGGTCATGCCGAGATGCACGCCCAGCCAGACGCCGCCCGAAAAACGGAACGCCATCTGCTTCGCGGCGGCGAACGACTCCAGCAGTTTCGCCCCTTCGAGCGCCCGGGCCATCGCCCGCGCATCGACGCCGCGGCCGATCCGCGCCCGAGGATTCAGGAAGACCGCGGAGACCTTGCGCCCGAGACCGACATCCCAGCGACGGCGGAAATAATCGACTTCGGCGAGTTCGGGCATCGCCGGACAACCAACCAGCTTGCCCGGGCTTCGCAACCCGCCGCTCCGGACCGGAGGTCAATCCTCACGAGTCGGCTTTTGTCCATATCCTCGCTTTTATTAACTATCCCGAGGCTAACGTTGCTGTTTTTTGGTCAGTCGCCTTTCGGATCACTTTTCGGCATGAGAATTGCTGAACAAGACGCATGGTCACCAACCTGCCCATGATTCTTTCGATGATCCGCACCTGGAGCTTCATCCTGGTCTGCCTCCTTACCACGGTCTTAACCCAAGCCCATCCGGGCCACGAAGGACACGAAGATGGCGGCGACATCACCTGGACCTACGAACACCTGACCGCCCACCCGCTCGCCACCGCCCTCTGCGGGACCGTCCTCGCCCTCACCGTGTGGCTGGCCTTCCGTCACTTCCGCGACAAGCAACGACAGGCTACGGACGCCGTAATCCACAACCCAGCCGCGGGTAGGAATTCCTGAGGATAGCGCGTAGCTCTTCGAGCGCGTCACGCCTCCGGACCGGATCCGGCGCGACCAGCCGCAAGCTCCACCCGCCGGCGCGCAACGGGCTGACGCCGGCCCAGACTCCGTCCCGGTGCAGTTTCGCGACCGAGTCCAGCCAAGCAGGGGAGGCCTCGAAGACCGGCGGGACGAAGACCATATTGGCGAAGCAGGCGCCTGCGCCCGTCCCCGCGAACTCCGACATCGCCCGGAGCGACTCGCCGGTCTGATCGAAGCGCTCACGGTGGATCAGGGCGCCGCCGAGCCGCACCGTGAGTCCCAGCACGAGGCGTTCCCAGGCCCAGGCTTCGCCGTAAGCGAGCCGGCCGGGCGTGAGTTGGTCGACGTACAGCACGCCCGCGCCCGGCTCGAGCATCAGGTCGGTCTCTTGAAAGAAGCTGCATCCGCGGTGCGGCACGAGCGGCTCCGGGAAGACCTCGAGCCAGCCGCCGGCGCGGACATCAAAAGACTGCCGGGAGACGGCGTGGCCGCCGCGGTCCATCCGGAACACCCGGCTCGCGCTCGGCGTCGTCAACAGGAGCGCTGCGCCGGCATCGACGCGGACCGTGGATTCGAGCCGGTCTCCCTCGAGGATGCCCGCGGTGGGGTTCACCACCTGCGCGTGCAGGACCTGCGCCGCCGGATCCCAGTTCGGCTTGCTGAGGTGGAACGGCACGCGGAACCGCTGCTCGATCAGGGCGGTGACGCCGTCGACCCCGGTGCCGGCGCGCAGGTGGAGATGGCCGTCGAGCGAGTTCACGCGCGGGCGGCGAAGAGGACCTCGCGCTCGATCCAGGTGATGACGGCGTCGAGATGATGGCCGCGGCGCAGGTCGGCGAAGACGAAAGGCCGCTTCCCGCGCTGGATCCGGGTGTCACGCTCCATCACGGCGAGGTCCGCCCCGACGTAGGGAGCCAGGTCGATCTTGTTGATGATGAGCAGGTCGCTGTGACGGATCGCCGGTCCGCCTTTGCGGGGCATCTTCTCCCCTTCCGCGACATCGATCACATAGATGAAGGCGTCGACGAGCTCGGGCGAGAAGGTCGCCGTGAGGTTGTCGCC
>JBDKKH010000227.1:0-12944 GCA_039796215.1 Verrucomicrobiota bacterium | reverse complement strand
TGACGCCGACACCGGAGGTGAGGCGGCGGCGATCGCTCGCCTCGCCCCTCGAGAAAGCGCGGCGCACGGCGCCAGCTCTCCGGCGGCGAGGCGGAGGGTTTCCGTTTCCAGCACGCCGGCGGACAGAGCCGCGGACATGAGGAGCAGCAAGGCAAGCACGAGACGGGAACTCATCAGGAAACTGTTGGTTGATCACCGGCCGCAGCCAACCCCAAAGAGGGCCCGATCAGGCGGGTATCCCCTTGCCCCCTGCCCCGCCATCGCCCTGAATTCCTCATGGATGGCTTCGTCCTTGGCATCGACATCGGAACAAGCGGCCTGCGGGTCGCCGCAGTCGATGCGGCCGGAAGCGTCCTCGGCCTCGGGCAATCCGCCCTTCCCCCGACCCTGGTATCTGGTGCTCGTCGCGAGCAGCACCCGGAGGATTGGTGGCAGGCTCTCGGCATAGCGCTACGCGACCTTGACCGCCATGTCTCCGTCCGTGACGCCTTGGCCCTGAGCGTGGATGCGACTTCGGGGACGATCCTGCCGGTCGATGCGGCCAACAGGCCGTTGGCCCTCGCGAGAATGTACGATGACGCCGACACCGGAGGTGAGGCGGCGGCGATCGCTCGCCTCGCCCCTCGAGAAAGCGCGGCGCACGGCGCCAGCTCTCCGGCGGCGAGGGCTCGGGAATGGATAGGACTGCCGGGTCTGCACCAAGTAGTCCACCAGGCCGACTGGATCCTGCGTCGCCTGAGCGGACGCGAGGAGACGGACGAGAACAACGCGCTGAAGACAGGCTACGACCCGGTCGCCCGACACTGGCCAGCGTGGATGGAAGCCTACGGACTGCCGTCGAAACGTCTGCCCGTCGTCGTCCCGGCCGGCACTTCGCTTGGACCGCTCGGGAAGACGAGCGGGGCGGCCGAGTTCGGCCTAAGCCCGGCCACCCTCGCCGTCGCCGGCACGACCGATGGCTGCGCGACCTTCCTAGCCAGCGGGGCCGCCGCCTGCGGAGAGGCCTCGACAGCACTCGGCTCCACTTTGGTGCTCAAGGTGCTGTGCGACCGTCCGGTCTTCGCGCCGGAGTATGGAATCTACAGCCACCGCATAGGGGAACAATGGCTCACCGGCGGCGCTTCTAACTGCGGCGGCCGCTCCCTGCTGACCCACTTCACCCAAGCGCAACTGGTCGAGATCGCTCCGCGCCTGCGGCCAGAGGTCCCGACGGGGCTGGATTACTACCCGCTGCCGCAGGTCGGCGAGCGTTTCCCAGTCGCAGATCCCGCCCTGATAGGCCGACTCACCCCTAGGCCGGCGGACGACGCCGTCTTCGTCCAAGGCATCCTCGAGGGCTTATGTCAGATCGAGAAATCGGGCTATGAAAGGCTTCGCCAATTGGGCGCGCCTTTGGCGAGTTCCATCCGCCATGCCGGCGGTGGCACCCGAAACGCCGCCTGGATGCGCCTACGCGAGCGCACCTTGAACATACCTTCACGCCCGGCATGGAGCGAGGATGCCGCCGTGGGCACGGCTCGGCTTGCCTGGCAGGGCCTTCGGTGGAGACTTCCCCTCTGATGCCTATCCGCCTGCAGTCCATCGCCGGCCTCTCCGAAGTCGCGCAGCGATACCGGATCCTCTTCGTAGACCAGTTCGGCACGATGCACGACGGCCAACGGGCCTACCCTCGTGCGGCCGAGGCGCTATCGCTTTATCGTCAGTCCGGCGGCCGCGTGGTGGTGATCTCCAATTCGGCGAAGAGCGGAGCGGACAATCGCATGCGGCTGGGCAGGTTCGGTTTCGATGAGCGGCACTTCGACCATGTGGTGACCTCGGGCGACGCGACCCGACTGGCGATCCAGAACGGACGGACCGATCCCGTCTTCACGCCGGGCGCCGCCGTCCACGTCTCGGGCAAGATCGGCGATGACTACGGCTTCGCCCGCATGGGCTTCCGTCTCGTCCCGGCCGACGAAGCCCAAGGCATCATCCTCGCCGCCAGCCAGGAGCCTGACCGACCGTGGCAGGAGCAGGTCAGCGAATTATCCGCCGCCGCTCGTCGAGGCGTCCCGATTCTCGTCTGCAACCCCGACCTCGAGATGCTGACACCGGCGGGCGTCCGCGCCTCGGCCGGCTTCATCGCCCGCGAACTCGCGCGACTCGGCGCCCGCGTGACCCTTTTCGGCAAGCCGTTGCCATACATCTATGAAGTCGCGCTGGGCTGCCTCGGTGAACACGCCCTGGCGGACGTGCTGGCGATCGGAGACAGTCCCGAGCATGACCTGCTAGGCGCGCAGGCCATCGGCCTGGATGGCGCGTTGGTCCGCACGGGCATCATGACCGGACGAGACGATGCGGAGATCGCCGCACGCCTTCCCGCCGGCGACCTGCCCTTCTTCGTCCTCAAGGAACTCGCGTGGTGACTCAGAGGACGCCCTTGGTGTTGCCCCGCCCCTTCGGTTTGCCCTCGAAGCAATGCGGGCAGCTCTTCTCATAGACATAGCGCGGGTCGGCTTGGTCGGCCGGCGTAAGCGGCATCTGGCAGTGATAGCAAAGCAACGAGCCCGTGGGACGAAGACCTGCGTCCAACCCGACCCGCTCGTCGAAGACGAAGCACTCCCCGTCATAATGGGCTGAACCGACTTCTTCGAAGTATTTGAGGATGCCGCCGTCGAGCTGCAGGATGTCCGTGAAGCCCTGCATCTGCATGAACGGTCCGGCCTTCTCGCAACGGATGCCGCCGGTGCAGAACATCACGACCGGACGTCGCTTGAAGTCTTCCGGCAGGCTCCGGACCGCCGCCGGGAAATCGCGGAAATTCCAGATCTGCGGATCATGCGCCCCGCGGAAAGTGCCCATCCTGACTTCGTAATGATTACGTGTGTCGAGCAAGGTGATCGGCCGACCTTCGTCGAGCCACTGCTTCAGCTGGCGAGGAGAGATCTTGGGCGACGGACGGAGGACAGGGTCGACTCCCGGAACCCCGAATGAGACGATCTCTTTCTTGACCTTCACCAGCATGCGCTTGAACGGCTGCGCGGCCCCCGGACTCTCCTTGGGAGCGATGTCGGCCAGCCCGGGCATCTCACGGATCAGTCCCAACACCGGCTCCAGGCTATCCCGCGTCCCTGAAAGGAAGAAGTTGATGCCCTCAGGCGCGAGCAGGATCGTCCCCTTGAGCCCCTGGGCACGGCAGGCCTCCGCGAGCAAGGCTTTCCGTTCCTCCAACTGGTCGAGATGGGAGAACTTATAGCAGGACAGATTGAGGACCGCCGTCACGCTCGCATCGGTAACCCGACCGCACGCCTCAAGCAAAGCCAAAGAACAGGTTGTCATCCGACGGACCCGGCCCTAACCATGGACTTACCTTTGAGCGAAGAACTGACAGTCAGGCCGATCGGCTTCATCCGCACGACCAAGCCGCTGAAGTTCGACGCGCGGCACCAGCCCGACGAGCGTCAGCCCGAGACCAACGTGCTCGAGATGCTGCCGGGCGACAAATACCAGAAAGCGTTGAAGGACCTCGCCGGTTTCGACCGTATCTGGCTGCTGTGGTGGTTCCATCGCAACACCGACTGGCGTCCGGAAGTCCTGCCGCCGCGCGGGCCTTCGCGTCGTCGCGGAGTATTCGCCACGCGCTCGCCGCACCGGCCTAACCCCCTCGGCATCACTCCTGTCCGCCTGCTCTCGGTCGAGAAAGGCCGCTTGATTCTCGGCCCGTGCGACCTCGTCGACGGGACCCCGATCTTCGACATCAAGCCGTACATCCCGGCTTATGATTCGTTCCCCGACTCCAAGGCCGGCTGGATCGAGGAAGTGGACGCCGAACTCCGCTCCCCGCCGCGCTTCGAGGTACGCTACGAGCCGCAGGCCAGGGAGCATCTCGACTGGCTCCGCCAGGAATGGTCGGTCGACTTCGAGGCGCGTCTCCTCGAACTTCTTGGCCGCGATCCGTCGCCTCACCGCACCCGGCGCATCCGTAGCCGTCGCGGCGGCCTGTTCGAGCTGGGATGCGGCGCATGGTACTCGATTTTCAAGGTCGAAGGCGATCGGGTGACGGTCGTGCACCTCCGTCCGGCTTTTCCGCTCAAATTCCTGACCGACCCGGCACGACCGGAAATCCCCGACAAAGACGCCCAGCTCGCGTTCCGCAGCCGCTGGCCGGAGTTGGCGGACTGAGGTCGATTTGAGGCTTTTTGAAGGTTCGACACCGGGCAGATTTCCGCGGTCGGGACGAAAGTTGCCTCGCCTGCCGCGGGAAAGACTTTCCAATCACCCCATGCCCCGCCCGCTCCGCGCATTGTTTCTCTGCCTCGCCGCCTTCGGCGTCGCCGGCCTCGACGCCGCCGAATCCAAGCTCACGCTCGCCGACGGCGACCGGGTGCTGCTGATCGGCGACACGCTCATCGAACGCGAGAACAACTACGGCGCGCTCGAGACCAAGCTGCGCCAGCAGTTCCCTGGCCGGAAATTCAGCGTGCGCAACCTCGGCTACAGCGGTGACACCCCGCTCGGAGCTTCGCGCGCCAGCTTCGACCCTGTCGCCAAGGGGACCGAACAGCTCAAGGAACAACTGAAGGTCGTCCAGCCGACCGTCGCGATCATCGGCTACGGCATGGCGGCCAGCCTCGAGGAGTTGACCTATCGCCAGAACGACCCTGCGCTCAATCCCGACCCGGCCCGTTACGGAACGGAACACAATCCCGCGAAGTTGAAGCGCGAACTGAAACAACTCACGCAGCTCATCCAGTCCGCCGCGGCCGGCGGCAAGGTCCGCTTCGTCTTCCTGGGTCCGGTCAGGCATGAGGACCTGCGCGGCCGCCGCCCCGGCCTTCCGGACCCCTCCGCGCACAACGCCTCCTTGGCCCTTTACGAGCAGTCGATCAAGGAACTGGCCGGCGAAATGGGGGCCGTCTTCGTCCGCGCGGAGTGGCAGCAGAGCGCTCGGATCGACCTCAAGGAAGGCACGGACAACGGCATCCACCTCACCGAGCGCGGCTACCGGGCCTTGGCCGAAGGCGTCGCGGCGCAGCTAGGCTGGACCGTGAACGCCCGCGGATGGGACGCGCCTGACACCGCGACCATCAGCCTGCGCGAGGCCATCTTGCGCAAGAATTCCCTGTTCTTCCATCGCAGCCGCCCGGCCAACTACACCTATATCTTCGGCTTCCGTAAGCGGGAACAAGGACGTAACGCGGTCGAGATCCCGAAGTTCGACCCGCTCATCGATGCCGCCGAAACCGACGTGCAGGAGATCGCCGCCGGCCGGCCGGGCAAGCTTCGTCCTGTCGCCGAAACCGGCTCGACGCCCGCCAAGACCACGCCCCTGCCCCGCCCTGAATTCAAGCTTTCGGACGGATTGAAGATGACCGTGTTCGCCGATAACCCGCATATCGAGAAACCGGTGCACATGAACTGGGACACGTCCGGCCGCCTCTGGGTAGCCACCTCGAACACCTATCCGCAGGTCAACCCGGAGGACCTCGCCGCACAGATGAAGGGCGATGCATCGAAATTCGGTCCGTCGACCGGCGACGACAAGATCATCCTCCTGGAAGACACCGACCGTGACGGCGTGGCGGACATCTCGCGCGTCGTCGCCGACCAGCTGCTGATCCCTTCCGGCGTCGCCCCCGACAACCTGGGCGGTTGCTACGTCGGCGCCAGCACCGAGGTGCTGCACCTCACCCGCCCGGGCGCGGACGGCAAGCTCGCCGATCGCCGCATCGTCCTGAGCGGCTTCGGCACCGAAGACACGCACCACATCGTACATACGCTGCAGTGGGGCATCGATGGCCGGCTTTACTTCCACCAGACGATCTACATCCACTCGCACGTCGAGACCCCCTGGGGCCTGATCCGCGCCAACTCCGGCGTGGTCTTTGCCTATGAACCGTCCACCGAACGCCTCGAAGTCTTCTCCAAGGGCCTGACCAATGCCTGGGGACAGCAAGAAGACCTTGCCGGGCAGACCTTCCTGACCTCCGGCGCCGACGGCGCCGGCATCTACTGGGCTTTCCCCGGCGCGACCTTCCCGCCTTCCGAAGGCGCCCGTCGGCTCATCGGCAGCATCAGCCCGGGTTCCTACCCGAAGTTCAGCGGGCTTGAACTGGTCCAGAGTCCCTTGTTCGGCCCCGATTGGCAGGGCAACGCCATCACCTGCGATTTCCGTGCCCATCGCATCGTTCGCTTCGGCTTCAACGACCTATCCCTGACCGCCGAGCCGGCCTCGGGTTACGTCACGAAGCAGCTGGCGGACGTGGTGCGAACCAGCAGCTCGGCCTTCCGGCCGATCACCCCGAAAATGGGGCCCGATGGCGCGCTGTACGTCGCCGACTGGTCCAACCCCATCATCAACCACGGCGAAGTGGACTTCCGCGATCCCCGGCGCGACAAGGTCAGCGGCCGCATCTGGCGCATCGCGCCGCAAGCCAGCGTCCCGCTGAAGTGGGAGCCGCTCGCCGGCAAGCCCTTGGCCGACCTGCTCGCCAAGCTGCTTTCCCCGAACCGCTGGGATTTCGAACAGGCCCGCCGGGAACTGGCGAAAATCCCCCTGAACGAACTCCGCCCGGCGCTCACGGCGTGGGCCAAGGATGACGTCACCCGCCGACATGCGGCCTGGCTGCTGAGCGGGCGCACCACCGACACCGCTCACCTCGAAGCACTGCTGCGCAGCAAGGAGCCCGCCAGCCTGCAAGTCGGCCTGCGCGAGCTGGGCAAGGCCTCGGACTGGAGCCGTCGCGACGCGTCTCCTAAGGTCGCACCCTTCCTCTCCCATCCTAATCCGCGCGTGCAGCTGGAAGCCTTCCGCGCGCTCGGACGCATCCGCACGGCCGGCAGCGCCAGCCTCGTGCTGGCCAACCAGAAAAAGACCGATGCCGATAAATTCCTGGATTTCGCCTCTTGGACGAGCACCAATGAACTCGCCCAAGCCTGGCTCGAAGATCTCGCCGGACGAGGCAAGGACCAGGGTACCGGACTCGAAGCCGAGCTGGACGCTCTGGCCAAGTGCGTCGACCCAGCGGTCATGGAACCGTTCATCCGCAAGCTCTTCCAAGGACGTTCCATCGACGCCGAAGGGACCGGGCCGTGGATCGAGCTCATCGGCAAGGCCGGCACGAGCGCCGAACTGACCAAGCTTTACGACGCCTTGCTCCGCGACGCCCAGCTCAAGGACAAGACCCGTCGCCGCGTCGCTGTCGCCTTGCTGGAAGCCGCCCGGGTCCGCGACCGCAGACCGGAAGGTGACCTCGGCGCGATCCGTAAGTTCTTCGCGAAGGAAGCATCGTCTGAACTACGCGTCACGGCGATCCAGCTCGCCGGACAATGGAAGGTCGCCGGCGCCATCCGGGAGATCGGCGAATTCGCCGCGCGCGACGACGCCGCCGCCCGCAAGGCGGCCTTCGAGGCCCTCCGACGCATCGGCGAGAAAGAGAGCACCGAGATCCTGCGCCGCCTGGTCAAGGACGACCAGCCCTTGGCGGTCCGCCAAGGCGCCCTCTCCGGACTGGCCGTCGCCTCGCATTCCTCGGCCCTCTCCGCCATCCCCTCGGTCTTCGGACAGACCAAGGACCGTGAGGAAGCGGTCAGGCTGTGGCGCGAGCTCTTCCAGGTCTCGGCCTTCGCCCAGCGGCTCGCCAAACAGTTCCCGCAAGGCGTGGACGCCGCCTCGCTCCAAGCCGGCCTGCAGGCCGCGCGTGGACTCGGCCGCAGCGGACTCCCTCTCGTCGCCGTGATCGAGCCCCTCGCCGGAGCGGATACGTCCGCCCGCGACTACGCCGCGGAAACCAAGGCCTTGCTGGCCGCGATCAAGAAAGGCGCAGACCCGGCGGCCGGCGAGATCACCTACCTCCGGAGCGGTTGCGCGATGTGCCATGCGATCGGCGGGGCCGGCGGCAAGCTCGGGCCCGACATGAGCAGCATCGGCGCCAGCGCCCCGCTCGATTACATCATCGAAAGCGTGCTTAATCCCGCGGCCAAGGTGAAAGAGGGCTACCACGCCTTCGCGTTCACGATGAAGAACGGCAGCACGATGGTGGGCATCCCTTCCCGGGAAAACGCGACCGAGCAGTTCATCCGTCCGGGCCCCGGAGCGGAGCTCCCGATCCTCAAGTCCGACATCGTGAAACGGGAGAACATCGGCAGCCTCATGCCGGCCGGATTGGTCGACGGACTGGACAAGAAGGCCCAACGCGATCTCCTGGCGTTCCTTGGCGAAATCGGCAAGCCGGGTCCGTTCGACACCAGCAAGGGCAATGTCGCCCGTCTCTGGAACTTCGGCGAACAGCGTCCGGGCGCAGCCGCGGCCGCCGTGCGAACCCCGGTCTACACGTTGGTCAACGGTCAGCTCCTCAAGCAGTTGAACCCCGGGCTTCCCTACGCCTCCGCCCGTTTCACGGCCGCGGCGAAGACCACCCAGCCGCTGAAACTCACCGGCGTCAAAACCGCCTGGCTCGACGGCAAGCCCCTCGACCTCAAGGCGGGCGTCAGCGCCGCCGCGATCGCCGCCGGTGACCATGTCCTGACCGTCGAAGTCGACGCCGCCGCCCCTTACCTGAAGGCTCAGTGTGATGACGTGAGCTTCCTCGGCGACTGATGCCCAGGCTGCCCTGGCTCCTGCTCGCGCTCATCAGCGTCGCTTGCGCGACGCCTGACGGGTTGAGGCAGACCGCCAGGGACGCCCGCGTCGCGGGCGAGACCACGGAGGCGACCCGTCTGCTGCGCCTGGCGATCGCACGACAGCCCACGGATTCACGCAAGGACCGTTCAGAGGCGGCGGACCTCCGTCGCGAACTGGCGGGCATCCTTCTCGCCGCAGACGAACCGAAAGAGGCGGAGCGACTTTACCGTGAGGCTTTGGCCCTGCTCGAAACAGGCACGGTCAGCGCTGATGCGGACATCATCAACCTGCGGACCCAGCTGGCCGGCCTGTGCTATCGTCAAAACCGACTCGATGAGGCCGCCTCAGGGTATCAAGCCGTCCTCGACCTGGAAGTCGCCGCGCTCGGCGAAGCTCACCCCGACGCCCTCGGGACGATGAGCATCCTCGGCGGACTGGAGTTCAAGCGCGGCCGGCTAGCGGAGGCAGAAGCCCTGTTTCGACGCCAGTTGGCAGGCGTCCGGCTGGTTTTTGGCCCGGAAAAACGCGAGATTTCCTCCGTCTTGGACAACCTCGCCGATGTCCTGAAGCAGAAAGGTCGGCCGGCGGAGGCCGAGGCGGCACGCGCAGAAGCCGCGCGGATTCGCAAGCGACTTTGCGACGAGTGCTAGGCCGGCCTTCCCCTTGCGGATCAACCCCGGCCGGGCATACCTCGGGGAACCCCCCAAAGCCGATTGGGAATTATTTTCGTTTGCGCCCCACCCCTTGACAGCCACCCCTTGACACCCGTGGCCCGTATTTCCCGCAGATCCATCGATGAACTCCGCCAACGGGCGGATATCGTCGCGCTTGCCGGCGACTACACCCAGATGAAGCAGCGCGGCAGGGATTGGTGGGGACTCAGCCCGTTCAAGTCGGAGAAAAGCCCTTCCTTCAAGGTCAACCCCGAGACCGGCCTCTGGTATTGCTTCAGCACCCAGCAAGGGGGCGACGCCTTCAAACTGGTGATGAACCGCGAAGGCCTCGACTTCCCGGAGTCGATCGAGCGCGTGGCCACGCGGTTCGGATTCAAGCTGGAGTACGAGACCGGCGGCGACGGGAAGAACGAGAAATCCTTCCGCGGCCAGCTGCTCGAGATCCACGAGCTCGTCACCGACTACTGGCGGCGCTGCTTCCTCGAGGACCCCGTGCACGGCGCCTGGATCCGCGACTATTGGACCAGGCAGCGGAAATTCCGGCCGGAGGTCGCCGACGAATTCGGGGTCGGCTTCGCGCCGGTCGACGACTCGAAGCTCATCCCCGGACTGCTGGCCAAAGGCTACGCCAAGGAAGCGCTGGCCCAGACCGGGCTTTTCTTCGGTGTCGACCGGATCCCCGATCCGCTGCGCTGGCGCTGCCGTTTCCGGGGCCGGCTCGTGATTCCCATCCGCGACATCCAGGGACGCGTCATCGCCTTCACCGCCCGCCAGCTTGACATCACGCCGGAGGACGACCCTTCGCGCGAAGCCAAGTACGTCAACTCGCCCGAGACCGAGCTTTTCAAGAAATCGCGCACCGTCTTCAATCTCGACCGGGCGCGCATGACACGGAAGGACGCCGACCCCTTCGTCCTCGTGGAAGGCCAGCTGGACGCGATCCGCTGCCATTCCGCCGGCATCCCCGGAGCCATCGCCGCGCAAGGCACCGCGGTCACCGAAGAGCACCTCCAGCAGCTCAGGCGCTTCACCCAGCGGCTCATCGTCTTCCTCGACTCCGACGCCGCCGGCCAGAAGGCGGCCCTGCGTCTCCTGCCCATCGGCCTGCGCGAAGGCCTCGACATCCGCTTCCTCGCCCTGCCCGGCGGCAAGGATCCCGACGAGTACTTCTCGACGCACGACGCGGCCGGCTGGACGGGCCTGGTCGCCGGGGCTCGCAGCGCCATGCAGTTCTGCGTGCAGTCGCTGATCCCCGAGGGTTCGGTGAACCTCCCGCTCACCAGCCGGCTCAGCCTGCTCGAAACCCTCTTCCCCATCGTCGAACAGGCCGGCGCCGAGGAAATCGTCCGCGAAGCCCTGAATGAGGCCGCCCGGCACGCCGGGATCGGGATCCGCGAGATGCACATGGCCTATGAGCGCCACCGCGCCCAGTCGCAGGCCCAGCGTCCGGCCGCGCAGCTCGGCGGTGCCGTCGACGCCAACCCGCCCCCCGCTGTCAAGGGGGGGGGCTTGACAACGCCCGAAGAGGATTTGATACTTTTTCTTCTGCGGCATGAAGCCTATTTCGTCCCCGTCGCCCAATCCCTGCCGCTCGAATGGATCGACGCGTCCGGACGCGGCGGGCAACTCCTGATGGCCCTGCTCAACGAAGCGGCCCACGGCCATTTCAACGGCCTGCGCGAAGCCGTCAGCGCGCTCGACGACGAACTGCGCACCGAAGCCGCCCGTCTCTCCGCCGAAAGCTACGCGGGTCGCGACGACGAGAAAGACATCCTGCCTCGCGCCAATACCATCCTGAAATCGTTCCATGGACGGCACGTCCAGGCCCTGGTCCGCCGGCTGGACAGCCGGATCGCGGCCACGCCGCGCGACGACGTCGCCGCCCTGAACACCCTGCAGGCCGAGAAGATCGCGCTCCGCCGCTCGCACGCCACTCCGCCCACCCTCACCGCCTGATTTCCACCAAGATGCCCGACAAGAAGAACAAGAAGACCTCCGACAAACCGGTCAAAGCCGCCAAGGCGGCCGTCAAGCCGGCCGTGAAACCGGTCAAGGCCGCCGCTGCCAAGCCGGCCGTGAAGGCGGCTCCGGCCAAGCCCGCGCCCAAGGCCTCGAAGCCCGCGGCGAGCGTCAAGCCCGCATCGAAGGCGGCGACAAAAGCCCCCCTCGCCAAGGTCGCGCCAGCGACTTCCCCTGCGCCCAAGGCCGCCAAACCCGCCGCCGCGCCCAAGGAGATCCCGGCGAGCAAGATCGAGAAACCCGCGAAGCCCATCCTCATCCGCCCGGACATCAACGAGAAGGTCCAGCAGCTCGTCAGCCTTTCCAAGAAGAACGGTTATGTGACGGTCCAGAACATCAACGAGATCATTCCCGACAGCGCCACCGATCCGGAGCTGATCGAGAACATCATGAACATCCTCGACAATCTCGACATCAAGCTCCTCGACGAGGACGAGGTCGAGACCTACCGCAAGAAGGTCGAGGACTCCGAAGAAGAAGCCGCGCGCACCGTCCCGGCCGACGCCCCTTACGACCCTTTCAACGTCTACCTGAAGCAGATGGGCCACAAGCCTCTGCTTACCCGCGAACAGGAAGTCGAGATCTCCAAACGCATCGAGGACGCCGAACTCCGCGCCCAGGAATTCCTCTTCTCCTGCTGGCTCACCCTCCCCTACCAGCTCGATCTCGCCCTCAAGGTCCTCCGCAAGGAAGAGCGCTTCGACAAGGTCGTCATCGATAAGAAGGTCGAGTCTCGCGACGCCTATTACAAGATGCTCCCGAAGGCCACGGACGAGTGCACCAAGCTCAAGGCCAAGCTCGACAAGGCCTGGCAGAAATACCTCGACGAGACTGACGCCCCCAAGAAGGCCAAGACCCGCGAGGCCTACGTCAAGATAGAGAAGACCCCCAAGGAAGGCTGCAAAGACATCCTCCGTAAGTTCTGCTTCAAGATGAAGCTCTTCGAAGAATGGCTCGAGCTCCCGGACATCAAGGGCGATATCGACGACTCCCGTAATCTCGTCGAACCGACCATGGTCGCCCGTGGCCCGGTCCGCGCCAAGAAAGCCATCAAGCCCGAGATCTCCGCCACTCGTACCCGCGAAATCGAGCTCCGCTGGCGCCTCACGCCGACTGAACTCCTCCACCTCTCCCGTAACGTGCGCAAGCACCTCGACGAAGCGCAGCGCGCCAAGACCTAGATGGTCGAGCATAACCTCCGCCTCGTGATCTCGATTGCGAAGAAGTACCAGAACCGCGGCCTGCTCTTCACCGACCTCATCCAAGAAGGCAACATGGGCCTCGTGAAGGCCGTCGAGAAGTTCGAGTACCGTCGCGGCTATAAGTTCTCCACCTACGCTACCTGGTGGATCCGCCAGGCGATCACCCGCTCCATCGCCGACCAGGCCCGCACCATTCGTATCCCAGTCCACATGATCGAGACCCTCAACAAGGTGATGCAGGTCCAGAAACAGCTTACGCAGGAACTCGGCCACGAGCCGACCGCCGAGGAAGTCGCCAACGAGATGAACATGGCGATCGATCGCGTGCAGCAGATCATGAAGATGGCCCAACAGCCAATCTCCCTCCAGTCGCCCGTCGGTGACGGCGAAGACACCTCGCTCGGTGACTTCATCGAGGACAAGTCCGCGGAGAATCCCTCCGACACC
>JBDKKH010000226.1:0-6562 GCA_039796215.1 Verrucomicrobiota bacterium | reverse complement strand
GCGGGACTTCGGGTCGGTGATATCGCCGAACTCGATCGCGCCGGCCGGGCAGGCCTGCTGGCAGGCGACCTTGATGGCGCCGTCGCGGACATTGATCTCGGCCGAGTTCCGGGCGCGGACCTTGGCCTGGATCTTGGCCTCCTGGATACGCTGCACGCAGTAGGTGCACTTCTCCATGACGCCGCGCATGCGCACGGAGACGTCGGGGTTGCGCTGCAGCTGCGGGAGGTCGGCGGGGTCCTTGATCTTCTTCTCCGGTCCGAGCGGACCTTCGTAGTAGTGGCCGTCGACGCGCTTGTTGAAGTCCAGGAAGTTGAAACGCCGGACCTTGTACGGGCAGTTGTTGGCGCAGTAGCGGGTGCCGATGCAACGGTTGTACGCCATGGTGTTGAGGCCCTGGTCGTCGTGGACGGTGGCGTTGGCGGGGCAGACGGTCTCGCACGGGGCGGTCTCGCAGTGCATGCACGCGACGCCCATGAAGGTGACCTGCGGGTCCTCGGGGATCGCGTTGCCGGCGGCGGCGCGGCCGTCGAAGAAGTAGCGATCCAGGCGGATCCAGTGCATGTTGCGGCCCTTGAGCACCTGCTCGCGGCCGACGACGGGGATGTTGTTCTCCGACTGGCAGGCGGTCACGCAGGCGTTGCAGCCGGTGCAGGTGTTGAGGTCGATCGACATGCCCCACTGCTGGAGCACGGGGAACTTGTCCTCATGGCCCTGCCAGACGGCGACGTTGGGGGCGACGGAATGGGCGGGGTGCTCGTAGGCGGAATTGCCGCGCGGGGTGGTGACGGCCTTGAGCGCGGGCGACATGGCGCCGTCCTTGCCGTAGACGGCGGGGGCGTGGCCGTCGATGCCGAGCTTGGCGAAGTCGGCGTTCTTCTTGAGGTCCTCGACGTTGCCTTCGCGGATGATGTCGCGGCCTTCCATCGACCAGTGGTCCTGCATGTTGCAGACGGCCACGGTGGCTTCGCCGAGGGCGAGCCTGACGCCGGCGCGGAAGGCCGGGGCGGAGACGCTGACGAAGGGATACACGTCGAAGCCGTTGCCGGTGACGCGACCGGCGAGGCGTTCGTCGACGCGCGTGGCGACGCGACCGGCGACGCGGCGGCCGAAGCCGAGCTGGAGGCCGACGGTATGGTCGGCCATGCCCGGCATGATGAACACCGGACCGGTGACGGACTTGCCGCCGAGGGTCAGCGTGGCGACGCGGCAGATGAGGCGGCCGTCGACGAGCTGGTTGATGTTCCGGTTGAGGGCGCCGATCTTGTTGATGACCATCGCCTCGGGCTCGATGGCGAGCTTCGCGGCGAGCTTGGGGCTGACGAGGATGACGTTCTCCCAGACGGTCTTCGACATGGGATCCGGAGCCTCGGCGAGCCAGCCGTTGTTGGCGTACCGGCCGTCGCCGGAGTGGACGCTGGGCAGCAGGCGGACTTCGAGGGAGTCGAAGGAAAGGGCCGGCGCGGCGAATGGCTTGATCTGCGCTTCGCTGACGGCGGGCTGGGCGGCGGCGAAGGCCGAACCAGCGAGGACGCCTTCGGCGAGCCAGGCGGCGAAAGCCTCATCAGAACCATCCTTTGACAAGCCGTTGAAGGTCTCGCGCACGAGGGCGTGGGCGTCCTTGTCGGAACCGGCGAAGGGCGCGAGGACGTCGAGTTCGGAGACCGTGGCGAACAGCGGGTCGATCATCGGCTGGACCGGGACGTAAGCGCCCGAGACCGTGCGACCGTCGGACCAGCTTTCGAGGTAATGCGAAGAAGCGAGGAAAGTGCCGGCGGCGGCGCGGACCAACGCCGAGGTCTCGTCGAAGGCCGGGCCATGGTAGCCCAGGCGGACGACGTTCTTGGCGGCCTTGACGGCGGCGGAGAAATCGACGTCGGACGGGGCGTCGTAAGCGGGATTGCCGCCGAGGATGATGAGCGTGCGGGCGGGCTGGGCGGCGAGGTCGGTGATGCTTGTCGAGGCCGGGAGCGGCGCGGCGACGTAGCGGACGGCGGCGCCGAGCGCCTGGTTGGCGAGGAAGACGGCGCGGTGAGCGTCGGCGGAGAGGTGTTCGCCCGCGACGATCAGGGCTTCGCCCTTGGCGGCCTTGACGAGATCGGCGACGCACTCGGTCACCCACTTGGCGTCGACTTCGATGCCGGAGACCTTGGCCTTGAGGGCGGCGGCGCCGGGCTGCTTGGTCTGGGCGAGCACTTCGGCGGCGAAGAGCAGCGCGAGGCCGGAGATATGGGAGCTGGCGGCGCGGAGACGGTGGTCGGCGGCGGCGCCGGTGAGCGAGAAGACGGATTCGACGACGTAGAGGCGCGTCATCTTCTCGGCTTCGTCGGCGGTGTCGGCGCGACGGGCGGAGGAATAGGCGCGGGTGTCTTCGACGGTGGCGTCATGCGCGCCGAGGAAGTCGCGGTCGAGGCTCAGCACGCGGCGGGCCTTGGCGTAATCGGGCAGGACGCGGGCGCCGAGGACGGCGGAGGAGGAATCCTGCGCGACCGGCGTGTACTCGACCCAGCGGGCCTTCGGATAGGCGGCCCTCAGCGCGCCGACAAGGCGGGCGCGCGTGGGAGAGGTCGACGGGCGGGCGAGGAAGGCGAGGCCTTCGCCGGCGTCGGCCTTGGCGGCGTCGGCGAGACCGCGGACGAAGGCGCGGGCGGCGGCGACGGAGAGCACGGAGCCGTCGGCGGCGAGGGAAGCCTGCGCGCGGTCCGGGTCGTACATGTCGAGCACGCTGGCCTGGGCGAACTTCGAGGAGGCGCCGCCGCACGGACGATGGCTCGGATTGCCTTCGACCTTCGTGGGGCGATGCTGGTGCGTCTCGACGAGGAGCGGCTGGTCGGCGAACTCGCCGGGGAAAGAGGTGGCGTAATAGGTCGCGACGCCCGGGATGGTGTTCTCAGGCTGCTTCGCGTAAGGCAGCGTGTGGTTGCGGGGCTCACGGCAACCGGCGAGGCCGAGACCGGCCAGGCCGAAGGACGCGCCCATGAGCATCAGGAAGTCGCGGCGTTCGACCGTGGAGATCGCGGAGGCGCCGTCGACGAACTCGCGTTCGGCGCGGGTGCGGAACTCGGGGGTCTTGTTGCGTTCGTCGAGGCTGCGCCAGTAAGCGGGACCGGTGGGCTCGCCGGGCTGGGCGACGGGGTGTTCAAAGACTTTCTTGCTCATCGGGAAATAGCGTGGGGATTAGCGGTGGCAGCCCGAGCAGCTCTGGGGCGGATTGACCTTCCAGTCGTGGACGAACTTCGTCCCCTGCTCCGTCTGGGCGGCCGACGTGGCGGCCTTGTAGCCGAGGTCATAGACCTTGTCCACGGGGCGCAGGACTTGCTCGGGATTGCGGTGGCAATCGAGGCAGAAGGACATGTTCAGCGACTTCTGCTGGCCGACGACGACCTGCTGGTCGATGCGACCATGGCACTCGACGCAGCTGACGCCGCGGTTCACGTGCACGGCGTGATTGAAATACACGTAGTCGGGCACCTTGTGCACCTTGACCCAGCGGATCGCGTCGCCGGTCTCGACGCTCTTCTTCACGAGCGCCAGCGCGGGGCTGTCAGTCTTGACCTGGCTGTGGCAGTTCCAGCAAGTGTTGGTGGTCGGGACATTGGAATGACCGGACTTGTCCACATGGTTGTGGCAGTAGCGGCAATCCAGACCGAGCACGGAGTCGGGCCCCGCGTGGAACGAGTGGTCGAAAGCGACGGGCTGGTCAGGGGTGTATCCGACGTTCAGATACTTATTCGTGGCGTATTCGTTGACACCGGCCGCGACGACGACGGCGGTGATCAGCAGACAGACCAGGATCTGGAGGGGCGCGGCGTTGACGGCGCGGGAGAAGAAGTTACCGCGGGGTGCCGGGCGGTTGAGGAATTCGAGGAGCTTGCGCATCGCGTTCAGACGAAAAGGTTGGCGGGTTTTTTGACCGAAAAGGCACGAAAGGCAGACCCCCTTCGCAATCCAAATTTTATGCATTTCTGTCCGTTTTCAGGGGTGCGCATGGAGGTCCTGAGGATAAAGCTGTGAACAATTCGTTAATTTATAACGTAAACAATTATTAATCAGCATCTTACGTTTTAATGAGCGTTTTAATTCATTAAAATACCCTGCGACTGCGGTTAAGGGCCTTTCCAAACTATTAGGCCGGCCGACGGAAGCCCCCGGTGGGGCTTATCCGTTGGCCGGCCTAGCTGTTTGGGCGTTTCTTAGCGGCTGACCGACTTGACGGCGCTCTTGATCAGGTCGACGAAGCTCTTGGCCTCCAGGGAAGCGCCGCCGATGAGGCCGCCGTCGATATCCTGCTCGGCCAGGAGAGCGTCGGCGTTGTCCGGCTTCATGGAGCCGCCGTAGAGGATGCGCACGCGACCCGCGGTCTCTGCCCCGAACTGGGAGACGAGCAGCGAGCGGATGAAAGCGTGGACCTCCTGGGCCATGGCAGGGGTGGCGGTCTTACCGGTGCCGATCGCCCAGACGGGCTCGTAGGCGATGATGACCTGCTCGGCCTTGGCGGCGGGCACGCCGGCGAGCCCGAGTTCGACCTGTTGCCTGACGACGGCGTTGGTGGTGCCGGCTTCGCGCTCGGCGAGCAGCTCGCCGACGCACAGGATGGGCTTCAGCGAAGCGGCCAGAGCCGCGTTGACCTTGCGGTTGATGAAGGCGTCGTCCTCGCCGAAGATGCTCCGGCGCTCGCTGTGCCCGAGGATCACGTAGCCGACGTGCAGGTCGCGGAGCATGGCGGCCGAGATCTCGCCGGTGAAGGCGCCGTTCGACTTGTCATGCATGTTCTGGGCGCCGACGGCGAGGTGGGTGCCTTCGGTCGCGGCGGTCACCGCGGAAAGCGCGGTGAAAGGCGGACACAGGACCACCTGCACGGCGGATTCGATGCCGACGGCGGCCGCGATGGCCTTGACGAGCTCGGTGCCTTCCGTGGCCGTCTTGTTCATCTTCCAGTTACCGGCGATGAGGGGAGTGCGTTTGGACATAAGAGGTGATCAGGATGAATGTCTGCGGGGTCGCGGAGAGGGTCAGGCGGAGAGCGCCACGACGCCCGGGAGGGCCTTGCCTTCGAGGTATTCGAGGGAAGCGCCGCCGCCGGTCGAGCAGTGGGTCACCTGGGTGTCGACGCCGAACTTCTTGGCCGCCGTGGCGGTGTCGCCGCCGCCGACGATGGTGATCGCGCCACGCGCCGTGGCTTGGGCGACCGCCGCCGCCATGGCCTTGGAGCCGACGGCGAACTTGTCGAATTCGAAGACGCCGCAAGGGCCGTTCCAGATGACCGTGCCGGCGCGGCCGATGGCGGCCTCGTACAGCTTGATCGACTCGGGACCGCAATCCATGCCTTCCCAGCCGGCGGGGATGCCGGACCGCATGGTGGCGGGCTGGGTGTTGGAATCAGGGGAGAACTTGTCGCCGCAGAGGAAATCCACCGGGAGGGTGACTTTCACCCCGCGGGCCTTGGCCTTGTCGAGCAGCTCCTGGACGATCTTGGCGCCTTCGGCGTCGAAGAGCGAGTTCCCGATCTCCATGCCGTCGCAGACCTTGCGGAAAGTATAGGCCATGCCGCCGCCGATGATGATCTCGTCGGCCTTCTCGATGAGGTTGCGGATAAGCGGGATCTTGTCGGCGATCTTGGCGCCGCCGAGGATGGCGAGCAGCGGGCGCTTCGGATTGTTGAGCACGATGTCGAAGGCCTTCAGCTCGGCTTCGAGCAGGAAACCGGCGGCCTTGCGGGGCAGGTTGACGCCGACCATCGACGAGTGGGCGCGGTGGGCGGTGCCGAAGGCGTCGTTCACGTAGACGTGGCCCAGGCGCGAGAGAGAGGCCCTGAATTCAGCCACTTTGGCGGGGTCGGCCTTCTGGCTGGTGCCGTCTTCGAGCTTCACTTTGCCTTCTTCCTCGATGTGGAAACGGAGGTTTTCCAGCAGCAGGATCTCGCCGGGCTGGAGGGCCTGGGCGGCGGCTTCGGCTTCGGCGCCGACGCAGGCGGCCACGAACTTCACGGGCTGGCCGAGGAGCTTCGCCAGTTCGGCGGCCACGGGGCGGAGCGAGAACTTCTCGACGACCTTGCCGTCCGGGCGGCCGAGGTGCGACATGAGCACCAGGGAGGCGCCGCCTTCGAGCAGGAACTTGATCGTCGGGATGGCGGCGGCGATGCGCTGGGTGTTCGTGATGGCGCCGGTCTTCTTGTCCTGGGGGACGTTGAAGTCGACACGGACGAGGACACGCTGGCCCTTGACGGAGCCGAGTTCGCGGAGGGTAGGAGCAGGCATGGTGGTGAAAGGAAGGACAGAAAGGCGTAAGCCGAGGGGTGGGAAGAACAAACCGCCCGCCGCCTCGCAAACCGCCGCGACCACCCTGCCCCTCCTCGCCGGAAGCCTAAAACAAGACAGGCGGCCCGGAACGGGCCGCCTGTCGCGGAAGGAGCGCAGCCCGGCTCAGAGCTTGGCCGTGACCTTGCCGAGGAGCTCGACGACGCGGTTGGAGTAGCCCCACTCGTTGTCGTACCAGCTGATGAGCTTGAAGAAGTTCTTGTTCAGCTCGATCGAGGAGCCGGCGTCGAAGATCGACGAGCTCT
>JBDKKH010000225.1:0-3079 GCA_039796215.1 Verrucomicrobiota bacterium | reverse complement strand
CGGCGCTTCGGTCAAGGCCGTCTTCTAAGGACTACAGCCGGGTGGTCTTCGGACCGCCCGGCCTTTCCTTGGACTGAACCATTCCCCGGGCTGGAACCGTTTCAGATCCGGGAGATTGCAGCATAGCAAAAGGGGTGCTTTCCGAAAGGAAAGCACCCCTTCTTCTTTGTTAGGTTGAAAAACGACGGAAGCAGGCAATGTTGCCAGCCTCCATGATTGAGTCCGCCCGCAAACCTGACTGGCTCCGCGCCAAACTGCCCAGCGGCCCCGACTTCCTCGAGACCAAGAAGAACGTCGACGAGCATGAGCTCCACACCGTCTGCCAGTCCGCCCAGTGCCCCAACATGGGCGAGTGCTGGTCCCGCGGGACCGCGACGGTCATGATCCTGGGGAACGTCTGCACCCGTTCCTGCACTTTCTGCGCCGTGCTCTCGGGTCGCCCCAGCGAGCTCGACCTCGGCGAGCCGGCCCGCGTGGCTGAGTCGATCGCCCAGATGAAACTCCGGCACGTGGTCATCACCTCGGTGGCCCGCGACGACCTGAAGGACGGCGGCGCCTCGGTCTGGGCTGCGACCATCCGCGCCACCCGCCATCGCAACCCGACCACGACCATCGAGGTCCTCCCCGCCGACTTCCGCGGAGAGCAGGTCCACCTCGACACCTTGCTCGACGCCCGGCCCGACATCCTCAACCACAATCTGGAGACCGTGGAACGCCTCCAGCGCCCCGTGCGCAAGACCGCCCGCTACGACCGTTCCTTCTGGGTGCTGAAGCACGCCAAATCGCGGGACTTCGTGACCAAGACCGGCATCATGCTCGGCATCGGCGAACGCAAGGACGAGGTCGCCCAGCTCCTGCGGGACATCGCCGCGGCGCAGGTCGACATCGTGACCATCGGCCAGTACCTTTCGCCCAGCAAGGAACACGCCCCGATCGACCGGTGGGTCACCCCCGAGGAATTCGCCGAGTGGAAGGCCTTCGCCCTCGAAGTCGGCGTCAAGCACGTCGAATCCGGACCGCTGGTGCGCTCTTCTTACAAGGCCGACGAACAGGTCAGCAAATTCAGCCTGATGGATCGCCGGCAAAGGCCCGCCCGTTAAACCGTGGAAGGACTGCCCCCCGTCGATTTCCGCGCCGAGCTCAATGACGAGCAGTACGCGGCGGTGACTTCGCCGCGCGGTCCCGCGCTCGTGCTCGCCGGGGCGGGCTCGGGCAAGACCCGCACCCTCACCTACCGTGTCGCCTGGCTGCTGCATCAAGGCGCCCGGCCTTGGGACATCCTTCTCCTGACGTTCACCAACAAATCCGCCAAGGAGATGCTGGAGCGGGTCGAAGACCTGACCGGCGTCCCCCGCGGCCAGTTCTGGGGAGGCACGTTCCACTCCATCGGCCAGCGGATCCTCCGGCGCAACGCCGCCGTCGCCGAACGGTCTCCCGACTTCACCATCCTCGACCAGAAGGAGTCCGAACAGCTTTTCTCCGAGATCGTGAAGTCGATCGACGGCGCCTTCATCAAGGACAAGACGAACCCCAAGGCAGCGGTCATCCTGGACGCCTACTCGCATGCGCGGAACACCCTGCGACCCCTCGACGAAGTGCTGGCCGAGCGGCTCGACTGGATGAAAGGCGGCCCCGAGAAACTCATGCAGTTCTGCGCGGCCTACGCGGCCGCCAAGAAGGAGCGCAACCTGTGCGACTTCGACGATCTGCTGAGCCTCTGGCTCCACGTCCTCGAGCACGACCCCGCCGCCCTGGCCCACTACCGTCAGCGCTTCCGCCACATCCTCGTCGACGAGTTCCAGGACACCAACCGGCTCCAAAGCCGCATCATCGACCTCCTGGCGAGCGAACACCAGATCATGGCCGTCGGCGACGATGCCCAGTGCATCGACACTTGGCGCGGCGCGGACTGGGAGAACATCGTGGCTTTCCCCGACCGTCACCCGGGCACCCTGATCCACACCATCGACACGAATTACCGATCGACGCCGGAGATCCTCGCCTTCGCCAACGAGATCCTCAGCCATCGCCCGCGCCTCGAGGGCTTCGACCGGCGCCTGAAGGCCGTCCGCTCGCGCGGGCCGCGGCCCACCGTCTTCACCGTCGGCGACACGTCCCAGCAGGCCAAGCTGGTCGTGCGCAAGATCATGCAGCTGCATCAGGAGGGCCATGCGCTCAAAGACATGCACGTGCTTTATCGGGCGCACTACCAGTCGCTCGAATTGCAGATGGAACTCAACGCCATGGGCGTGCCGTTCGTCATCACCAGCGGACACAAGTTCTTCGACCTCGCCCACGTCAAAGACGTCCTGGCCCACCTGCGTTTCGTGCATAACCCGCTCGACCAGGTCGCGCTCTCCCGGCTCCTCTGCCTCCTGCCGAAGGTCGGGCCGGTCGCCGCGGAGAAGATCAGCAAGGCCGCGCGGGAGACCGCGGAAGCCGACGGCCGGGGCATGGTGCGCGCGCTGCGCGCCGACGCCGTCCTCAGGCGCGTCCCCGAATCCGCCAAGGACGACTTCAACGACCTCTCCATCACCTTGGAAGACATGCTGGAGGGGCTCGAGGCGGCGCGCGCCAAACCCGCCCCGACGGCGCCGGCGCCCGACCTCTTCGTCGCGGCCGCGGACGCCCATTCGCCGAAGGTCGCCCGCACCCCGGCCGAGACCATGCGCGTCTGCATCGAAGGTTGGTACGGGGGTTTCATGAAGACCATCTTCCCTGACTGGCGCGACCGCGAACAGGACCTCCAAGGCCTCATCGGTTTCGCCTCCAAGTTCGAGGACGTCGGGGACCTCGTCGCCCAGGTGGCCCTCCTCAACGGTGAGTCGTCCGACAAGAAAGCAGAGCCTGAAGAGGACATGCTGCGCCTGACGACCATCCACCAGTCCAAGGGGCTGGAGTTCCCGATCGTCTTCCTCCTCGGGGTGGCGGACGGGCTCTTCCCGCTGACCCGGGCCATCGATGACGGCGACGTCGAGGAAGAGCGCCGCCTGTTCTACGTCGCCTGCACCCGAGCCGAGAACCTGCTCTTCCTTTTCTCCCCCCGCTTCGCGGTGTCCGGCGAAGGGTACCGCCCGCT
>JBDKKH010000224.1:0-17516 GCA_039796215.1 Verrucomicrobiota bacterium | reverse complement strand
TCGCCTGGGACTTCACCTCGGCGTAGCATTCCTGGTGGTCGCAGACGTTGTAGATGAAGACCTTGCGGGGTTTGCCGTCCTTGACGCCCGTGATCTCGCAGCCGATGCAGGTCTTGCCCTTGGTGCGGGGTCCGAGCGAGGCCGGGTCGGGCAGGAGGGCTTTGAGGAACTGGATCGGGACGATCTGGTGGCCCTGGAATTCGACCGGGTCGATGCGCGTCATGCCCACGTTCTCGAGCACGCGCAGGTGGGTCAGGTAGTTCTCGGAGAAGGTCATGAAGAAGCGGATGCGCTTCAGGCCCTTGATGTTGAGGGCGAGGGACTCGAGTTCCTCGTGGTAGAGCAGATAGCTGTCCTTCGGGCCGACGACCGGGTAGTCATACACCCACTTCACGGACAGCGGGTCGGTCTCCTTCCATTCGCCCTTCTCCCAGAAACGGCCGCGCTGCGTGATCTCGCGGATGTTGATCTCCGGGTTGAAGTTCGTGGCGAACTTATAGCCATGGTCGCCGGCGTTGGCGTCCATGATGTCGATCGTCTCGATCGTGTCGAAGAGGTGCTTCTGGGCGTAAGCGCAGAACACGTTGGTCACGCCGGGGTCGAAGCCGGAGCCGAGCAGGGCGGTCAGGCCGGCCTTCTGGAAGCGCTCGCGGTAGGCCCACTGCCAGGAGTACTCGAACTTGGCGAGGTGGGGCGGCTCGTAGTTGGCGGTGTCGACGTAATGGATGCCGGCGTGGAGGCAGGCGTCCATCAGGTGGAGGTCTTGGTAGGGCAGGGCGACGTTGATGAGCAGGTCGGCCCCGAAGGACTTGATGAGGGCGACGGTGGCCTTGACGTCGTCGGCATCGACGGCGGCGGTCAGGATTGTCCGGCCCGTGGCGGCCTTGACGTCGGCGGCGATGGCCTTGCACTTGTTCTCGTTGCGGGAAGCCAGCATGACCTCCGAGAAGGACTCGGAATCCATGGCGCACTTGTGGGCGACGACGTTGCCGACGCCGCCGGCGCCGATGATGAGGACTTTTTTGCTCATAAGGTGACTGATTTCTGTCCACTCGGCGGGGAGGGGGAAGCAAAAAGGATGCACAGTCCCGCCAAGGCTCGGTGTCGGTCAGGCGACGCCCTCCGGGCAGTCCTTTCCGGACCGGCGGACCGGTCGGAAAGTAAATCCTTTTGGCTGGCGGGATGGGCGGGACTCGAACCCGTGACCTCCGCAGTGACAGTGCGGCGCTCTAACCAACTGAGCTACCACCCCGGTAGCCAAAAGGAAGGGTAACAAAGGTTTTCGGACGGGGGTCTGTCAAACGGAAAACCGACCCAATTTATCCCCGAACCTGGCCTTGGCCGACGATTTCGAACTTCCAGGTGGTCAATTCGCGGATCCCCATCGGCCCGCGGGCGTGCAGGCGGTCCGTGGAGATGCCCACTTCGGCCCCGAATCCGAACTCGCCCCCGTCCGTGAACCGGGTGCTGGCGTTCCAGTACACGCAGGCGCTGTCGACCTGGGCCAGGAAGGAGCGGGCGGCGGCCTCGTCGGCGGTGATGATGGCGTCGGAATGGTGGGAGCCGAACTCCTCGACGTGGGCGACGGCTTCGGCGAGGCCCGCGACGATCTTGACGTTGAGCACGAGGCCGAGGTGTTCCGTCCGGAAATCCTGCTCGGTGGCCGCGCGGGCGCCGGGCATCAGCGGCTGGGATTGGGCGCAGGCGCGGACTTCGGTCTGCTTGGCCGCCAGGGCGACGGCCATCTGCGGGAGGAATTTCGCGGCGACCGCGGCGTCGACCAACAGGGTCTCGAGGGCGTTGCAGGCGCTGGGACGCTGGCACTTCGCGTTGAGCACGATCTGTTCGGCCATCGCCAGGTCGGCCTGCGCGTGGACGTAGACGTGGCAGATGCCGGCGTCGTGCTTGATGACCGGGACTTTGGCGGAATTGACCACCGCCTCGATGAGGCCGGGGCCGCCGCGGGGGACGATGATGTCGACGATGCCGCGGAGCGAGCCGAGGGCGGGCACCGCTTCGCGGTCCGTGAAGGGCAGGAGCGTGACGGCCTCGGCGGGCAGGCCGGCGGCGCGCAGCCCGGTCGCGAAGGATTTCGACAGTGCGATGTTCGTGTGGATCGCCTCGCTGCCGCCGCGGAGCACGCAACCATTGCCCGACTTCAGGCAGAGGGCGGCGGCGTCAACGGTGACGTTGGGGCGGGACTCGAAGATGATGGCGACGAGGCCGATCGGGACGCGGCGGCGGACGATGCGGAGTCCGTTGGGCCTGGTCCAGTCCTCGGTGACTTCGCCGACCGGATCGGGCAGCTTCGCCACCGCTTCACAGGCGACGGCGATGTCCTCGAGCCGGGCGTGGTCGAGACGCAGGCGGTCGGTCATCGCGTCCGTGAGCCCCTTGGAGCGGGCGGCGGCCAGATCCTGGGCGTTGGCGGCGAGGATGGCGGCTTCGTCGGCGCGGAGGGCCTGGGCGGCGGCGCGCAGGGCGGCGTCGCGGACGGCGGTCGGGGCGAGCGCGAGGGAGCGCGAAGCCTTCTTGGCCGTGCGGGCGATCTCCGTCACGCGCTGGAAGAGGTCGCTCATTTCTTCTTCAGCGAGAAGCGCGTGCCGAGCTTCTTCCCGTCGGCGAGTTCGATCAGGACCTTCTCGCGTCGGCCGCTGGCGATGATCGTGTCCACGCCGCCCTCGGCGGCGATCTCCGCGGCGAGCAGTTTCGTGACCATGCCGCCGACGTTGCGTTCGGAGCCGGCGCCGCCGGCCAGCGCGCGCACGGAGTCGTCGATCTTGCGCACCGAAGGGATGAGGTCGCCCGTGCCGTCGGACTTCGTCATCAGGCCCTGGATGCCGGAAAGGATGACGAGCAGGTCGGCGCCGACGAGGGCGGCGACGTGCGCGGAGAGGCGGTCGTTGTCGCCGACCTTGATCTCCTCGTCGGCGATGGCGTCGTTCTCGTTGATGATCGGGACGAAGCGCTTGCGGGAGAGGAGGAGGTCGAGGGTCGCGCGGGCGTTGCGCGTGCACGCGCGGCTGTCGAGGTCCCAGTAGGTCAGCAGCATCTGCGAGCCCAGCAGCTTGTGGCGGCGGAGGTGCTTGCCGTATTCCGACATCAGCTCGGGCTGGCCGACGGTGGCGCAGGCCTGGAGCTCGCGGGCTTCCTTGGGGCGCTTCTCGAGGCCCATGGCCGTCATGCCGGCGGCGACGGCGCCGGACGTGACCAGCACGACCTGGATGCCGCGCTTGTGCAGGCCGGCGACCTGGTCGACGATGCGGCCGATCTGGACGCGGTCGACCTTGCCGTCCTTGCGGGTGAGGAGGCCGGAACCGAGCTTGATGACCCAACGTTTTGCCATGGCTGTGAGGGGCAGACCTTAGCCGAGGGAAAACGCCGTTGTCCAGCGTCAGAACGCCCTCCTCAGAACGAAGGCGGCTGCAGGCCCACGGCCAGCCAGCCTTTCGGGGCCAGGACGCGGCCCTGCGGGGTGCGGACGACGTAACCCTCCTGCACGAGGAACGGCTCGTGGACCTCCTCGAGCGTGTGGGCGTCTTCGCCGATGGCGGCGCCGATGCTGCTGAGGCCGACCGGGCCCCCGTTATGCTTCTCGGCCATCGCGCGGAGGAAGCGGTGATCCATGTCGTCCAGGCCGTGCTGGTCGATCTCGAGGAGTTCGAGGGCGGCCGCGGTCACCGCGGTATCGGCCTTGCCGGCCGCGCGCTCGAGGGCGTAGTCGCGGGTGAAGCGGAGCAGGTTGTTGACGATGCGGGGCGTCCCGCGGGCCCGGCGGGCGATCTCATCGGCGCCGCCCTGGTCGATGTCGAGGTTCAGCAGCGCGGCGTTGCGCCGGACGATGCTGAGCAGCTGCTCGCGCGTGTAGTAGTCGAGGCGCGTCTGCAGCGTGAAGCGGCTGCGGAGAGGGGCGGTGAGCAGGCCCGTGCGGGTGGTCGCCCCCACCAGCGTGAACTTCGGCAGGTCGAGGCGCACGCTGCGGGCGTTGGGGCCTTGGTCGATCATGATGTCGATGCGGAAGTCCTCCATCGCCGAGTAGAGGAACTCCTCGACCGTCTTCGGGATGCGGTGGATCTCGTCGACGAAGAGCAGGTCGCCTTCCTGCAGGCTCGTGAGCAGGCCGGCGAGATCGGAGGCCTTCTCCACCACGGGTCCGGAAGTCACGCGGATGGGGCGGCCCATCTCTTCCGCGAGGATCATCGCCAAGGTGGTCTTGCCCAGCCCGGGCGGGCCGTGAAGGAGGATATGGTCGAGCGTCCGGCCTTCCCGGCGCGCGGCGCCGATCATCACGCGGAGGCGTTCGACCGTGCGCTGCTGGCCGACGAAGTCATCGAGTTTCGGCGGGCGCAGGGCGGCGTCGAGCGAGCGGTTCGCGCGCGACAGGGCTTCCTTGCCGGCGGGCGGCTGGGGGTTGTCGGGCGAATCCTTGGCGCGGGCCATAGTCACGCAAGGTGCGGTCCGCGGGCGGATTGGCAATCCTCAGTCCTCGGCGAAACCTTTCGGCAAGGCCGAGGCCGGCAGACGTTCGACGTCGGCGCCCAAGGAGCGCAGGCGTTCCTCGAAGCGTTCGTAGCCGCGGTCGAGGTGGTAGAGCCGCTGCACCCATGTCTCTCCCTTGGCGACGAGCGCCGCCAGGATGAGCGCCGCCGAGGCGCGGAGGTCCGAGGCCATCACGGGAGCGCCTGAGAGCGCGCGTCCGCCGGTGACCATGGCGGTGGCTCCTTCGATGGCGATGTCGGCGCCCATCCGCTGCAGCTCGGCCGCGTGCATGAAGCGGGCCGGGTAGATCTTCTCCGTGACCGGGCTGCGGCCGTCGACGAGGAGCTGCAGCGCCATGAACTGCGCCTGCAGGTCCGTCGGGACGCCGGGGGAGGGTTCGGTGACGATCTCGACCGCGCGCGTCGGCCGGCCGTGCGCGCGGATGAAGTCGGGGCCGGTCTCGACGTCCACGCCCGCCTCGCGGAGCTTGGCGAGGAAGGCCCCGAGGTGGGCCGGATCGCAATGCGTCACCGTGACGTCGCCGCCGGTGATGGCGCCGGCCACGAGGTAGGTGCCGGCTTCGATGCGGTCGGCGATGACCGTGTGGTCGCAGCCGCCCAGGCGGTCCACGCCTTCGACGGTGATCGCTTCGGTGCCGTGTCCGCTGATGCGCGCGCCCATCCGGATGAGCATCGCGCAGAGATCGACGACCTCGGGTTCGCGGGCGGCGCACTCGATGCGCGTGACGCCCGGCGTGAGCGTCGCGGCCATGACGAGGTTAGCCGTGCCGAGCACCGTGCTGCCCATGGGGCCGCCCATCGGGACGACCGCGCCGCGGGCGCGCGTCGCGTCGACCTGCACGAGGCCGGCTTCGACGGTGACGACGCAGCCGAGGGCCTCGAGACCCTTGAGGTGGAGGTCGATGGGGCGGGGGCCGATGACGCAGCCGCCGGGGATGGCCATCTCCGCCTGACGCAACCGGCCGACGAGCGCGCCCAGCAGGCAGACCGAGGCCCGCATCTTGCGCACAAGGTCGTAAGGGGTGCGGTGCGCGACTTGCCCGGCTCGGATGATCCACACGCCCGGCTCCGGGTTCGCGACGACGGCGCCCTGGTGTCCGAGGATCTCGGCCATGTAGCGGACGTCGCTCAGGTCCGGCACGTTGCGCAGCGTGACCGTCTCGGGCGTGAGCAGGGCGGCGGCGAGCAGCGGAAGGGCGGCGTTCTTCGCGCCGGCGGCGCGGACCGAACCTTGCAACACATGGCCACCGCGGATGCGCGCGACTTGGAGCATGACGGGTCAAAGAAGCGGGGGCGCCGATCGGCGCCCCCGTTGTGTTCAGCCTTCGCGCGGGCCGTTGCGCGGGCCACGGTCGCCGCGGAATTCACCGCGACCTCCGCGTGAGCCGTCGCGTCCGCCGCGGGAGCCGCCGCGGAATTCGCCGCGACCGCGTCCGCCGCGATGACCGCGCTCGGAGCGCTCGCCGCGGGGTTCGCCGCGGGAGTGTTCGTTGCGGGCCGAAGGCACGAAGACGGCCTTGTTCGGGATGCCGAAGAGCGTGGCGAGCTTGCGCTTCACCGACGCCCAGAAACCGATGGGGGCCTGGACGGGGATGACGACCGGCTCGATCTGGATGCGCGGACGCTCTTCGCGGCGCGGGCGGTCCTCACGGCGAGGAAGGTCGCCTTCCGGGCGCGGTTCGCGGGGCTCGCGGCGCGGGCCGCGTTCGCCTTCGGCGCGGGGTTCCCGGCGCGGGCGGTCGCCCTGAGGGATGCCGGGCTGGCGGCCTTCTTCGGAGAAGCCTTCCGGACGCGGTTGACGCGGTTCGCGGCGCGGACCGCGTTCGCCTTCGGCGCGGGGCTCGCGACGTTCACGCGGTTCGCGCGAAGGAGCGCCGCCTTGGGCGGAGAGGGAACCGCTCAGGTTCTCGGTCAGCTGCGACGGGTCTTCGACGACGCCGATGGCGGGACGATCGGACTGTCCTGGGGCGGACGACGATACGCCGCGCGGCGTGCCGCGACGACCGAACTGCTTCGGCGCCGTGATGGTGCCGGGTTTGGCGGCGGGTTCGGACGAGGCCCCGATCACGGACAGCGGAGGGAGTTCCGCGTGGGCGGACTCCAGCTTGGCTTCGTTGAGGCGGGGGGCGGGGGTGCGGACTTCATTGGCGCCTGCGTCCGCGGCGGGCTGGTGGGCGGAGACTGGCTCCTGGCCCTGGGTTTCTTCTTGGCTCATGTTGCTTTTGTTGGGGCGGCCCTCGTTGGGGCCGACCGGATGATGCGGCCGATCCGTAGTGGAGCGGCGACGCGGTTTGTCGGACCCTTGGTGACGGAGGACGAGCCTCCTGGGGTGCCGAAATGCTACGGGCGTTGGTCCCGGAACAAATGTGAATAAATACCCCCCTCCCGCTTCACAACAAGAAAGTCCCTCAGCGGGCCTCTTCGGTGAACCTTTGTTCACGAATCAGCACGATCTTGACGGTTCCTTGGTAGGAGAGGCTTTCTTCGATCTTCAGCCTGACCCGGCGGGCGAGCTCGGTGGCGCCGAAGTCGTCCACTTTGCCCGGGTCGACGATGATCCGCAGTTCGCGGCCGGACTGGAAGGCGTAGGCTTCGCGGACGCCCTCGAAGGCCAAGGCGACTTCTTCCAGGAGGCGTACGCGTTGGGCGTACGATTCCAGGGTGGACGAGCGGGCTCCAGGCCGGGAGCCGGAGGCCGCGTCGGCGATCATGACGAGCGGCGCGTAGAGGCTTTCCGCGCCGATTTCGCGGTGGTGGGCGGCGACGGCGTTGACGACGCGAGCGTCTTCGCCGAGCCGGCGGAGGAGGGCGGCGCCCGCGAGGGCGTGGCTGGCGCCGGCTTCGGCCTCGATGGCCTTGCCGAGGTCATGCAAAAGTCCGGCTCGTTTCGCCGGGATCGGGTCGATGCCGATCTCGGACGCGAGCATCGCGCAGAGCTGGGCGACCTCGATGGAGTGGGCGAGCGTGTTCTGGTTGGCCGACAGGCGGAAGTGAAGCCGTCCGAGCAGTTCTTCCACCGCGGCGTCCATGGGCGGCAGTCCTAGGTCGCGCACGGCGTCGCGACCCAGCCTCCGGGCGTGCTTGACGACCTCGTCGCCGGCGAGCCGGACGCTTTCCTCGATCAGGGACGGCGAGATCCGCCCGTCCTTCACGATGCGTTCGAGGGCGATGCGGGCGATTTCACGGCGGACCGGGTCGAAGCACGAAACCATCGCCAGGCCGGGGGTTTCGTCGATGAGCAGGGTGGCTCCGGTGATCTGTTCGAACGTGCGGATGTTGCGACCCTCGCGCCCGATGAGGCGCCCTTTCATGTCCTCGTTGGGCAGGGGCACCGACAGCGCGGTCGCGTCCTGCGTCGTGGTCGTGGTCAGCCGCTGCATCGCGGAGAGAAGCTTCCGCCGGGCTTCGTCGTCGATGTCTTGTTCGACCTGGTCGAGCAGGCTTCGCCGGAGGTGGGCCGCCTCCTCGCCGTATTCTTCGCGAAGCATGTCCAGCAGGAGCTGACGCGCCTGTTCGGGGGAGACTCCCGCGAGCCGCTGCAGGTCGCGGACCAGCTGTTCGCGGAGTTTCGCGTTGGCCCGGGCCGCCTCGCCCGCCGCCTCCGCTTCCGCCGTGGCGGCCGCATGGAGGCGGGCGGCCTCGCGTTGGCTGGCTTCCGCTTCGGCCTGCAGTTCGGCGGCTTCGACGCTGGCTTCGCGACGGGCCAGTTCCACTTCGGCTTTCAAGCGCGCCTCGCGGACCGCGCCCAAGGTGTTTTCGCGCCACTTGGCGACCGCATAGGCCACGATGGCTCCGGAGGAGAACGCCACGGCGGCGAGGATGCTTTGGTCGGCTGCCACTGGCATGGTCGTCGCGTATCCGGGGGTCCGGTCGGGTTACCCTTGCCGACCGGGCTCCTTCGGCAAGCCCTTTCGGGAGGTTCGCCTTGCCTCCGTCCGCGAGAACGGGTTGCCTCCGGCATGTCCCATCACCTTGACGAGGAGCGGTCTCCGGCTTCGGTCTGGTGGGATAATTTTGCCAATTTCGCCTGGCGCACCGATTGGACCCAGGTCGTCATCATCCTTTTCCTAAGCACTTTGGGGGTGGTCGCCATCCATTCTGCCGGGAGCGCCCGGGAGTCCGTCTTCTACCGTTCGCAGATCGTCTTCGTCGGCATCGGCTGGGCGGCCTATTGGGCGGTTTCCTCCTTGGATTATCGGCTCATCCAGCGTCACGCCCGTCATGTCTTCCTCGCCTCGGTGCTGCTCTTGCTGCCCGTCTCCTTGTGCGCCCTCGCCAAGGCCGATCTCGGGACTTTCATCCGCAGCATCAACGGCGCTCGCCGATGGATGGATTTCGGCCCCTTTTCGATCCAGCCCTCGGAGTTCGCCAAGGTCGGCGCCCTGATCTTCCTGGCCGCGATGCTGGCGCGTTCGCCGATCGGCTCCTTCCGCGCGACCTGGCCGACGGTTTTCCGTTGTCTGGGCGCGGCGTTGGTCCCGTTTGTCTTGATTTTTGTGCAGCCGGACCTAGGTTCTGCGCTCATCTACCTGCCGCTGTCATTTCTTCTGCTCTTCGCCGCCGGCTTGACGTCTCGGTTCTTCCTCGTGGCCGGTCTGGCGGCGGTCTTGTTCTTCGGCGTCGTGGCCCTCGACCTCCGCGAGTATGCGGCCAAGATCGACCAGTACGCCAAGGCCAATCCGAACTCCAAGGACCCCGTCCGGGCCGTGCGCGGCCAGCATGAGTCTGAAGCGTGGTTTTTCCTGCTCAAAGACTACCAGCGCGAGCGCATCATGTCTTTCGTGGCCCCCCAGGTGATCGACCCTAAGGGCCTCGGCGTCACCTGGAACGTGAACCAGGCGGTCATCGCGGTCGGTCGCGGCGGCTTCCAGGGGCAGGGCGTCGGCAACGGCACCCAGGCTCGCTATGGTTACTTGCCCGAGGCCGCGGCGCACAACGACTTCCTCTTCTCCGGCATGGCCGAGGAGATCGGCTTCGTCGGCGGCTTCCTGGTGATCGGCGCCTTCGCTTTGTTGTTCTGGCGCGTGGTGCGCACGGCCGCGCTCGCCGCCGACCGTTTCGGCTCCCTGCTGGCCGTCGGCGCCGCCATCGTGCTCGGCACGCACGTGGTGATCAACGTCGGCATGAACATCGATCTGATGCCCGTCACGGGCGTCCCGCTTCCTTTCCTTAGCTACGGAGGGTCTTTCGTACTCAGCTGTTTCCTGCTCCTTGGACTAGTCCAGAGCGTTCACCGGCATTCGACCGGTGGCGGCGAAGACGGAGGCTCTCCGGCAACCGGCTTAACCGCCTGACCGAGATGCCCGATATCACCGAACCCGAAGACCACCACGAAGAGCTGCCGGAAGGCGGCGAACAGACCTCCCCGATCGACCAGCGCAAGCTGGCCGACGAGGCGACCAAGCGACGCAAGGAGCTCCCGCTCCTCCAGCGCATCGTCAAGCACTTCTCCAAGGATCGCGCCGTCTACCGCGAGCTTGTCATCAACGCCGAGACGCTCGAGAAGCGCGTCGCGCTCCTCACCAACGGGGTCCTCGACAAGTTCGAGATCGAGCACAAGGGGGAGAACCGCATGGTCGGCGCCGTCTTCAAGGGCCGCGTCCAGAACCTCGAGGGCGGGCTCAAGGCCGCCTTCGTCGACATCGGCCAGCCCAAGAACGCTTTCCTCCATTACTGGGACATGCTCCCGGCCGCCAACGACTCGCAGGTCGAGTTCATCCGCGACAACGAGTCCGCCGAGCAGAAGCAGCGCAAGGCCCGCTACCAGGCCAAGGACATCCCGCAGCTCTTCCCGGCCGGTTCCGACATCGTCATCCAGGTGGTCAAGGACCAGATCGGCACCAAGGGCCCTCGCTCCACCACGAACATCGCCCTGCCGGGACGTTATCTCGTCCTGATGCCGTTCAGCGGCGCCTGCGGCGTCTCCCGCAAGATCGAGGACGCCTCGGAGCGCGAGCGCCTCAAGGACATCCTTCGCTCGCTGACCATCCCGGAGGGCATGGGCGTCATCATCCGCACCGCCGGCGAGGGCAAGCAGGCCCGCTGGTTCGTCCGTGACCTGCACATGCTGCTCAAGCGCTGGCAGGCCATCGTCGAGAAGATCAACGCCCCTGACCGCAAGCCCGTCCTCCTCTACCAGGAGCCCGGCCTCATCGAGCGCACCGTCCGCGACTTCCTGACCGAAGAGGTCGACCGCATCCTGGTCGACAATCCGGAGGACTTCAAGCTGGTGCAGGACCTGGTCGGCGAGGTGTCGCCCCGCTCCCGTTCGCGCGTCGAGCTCTACGTCGACCCGATCCCCGTCTTCGAGCGCTACAATATCGAGCGTCAGATCGAGCAGCTCTTCCAGCGCCGCGTGCCCCTGCCGAGCGGGGGTGAGATCGTCATCGACGAGACCGAGGCCCTGACCGCCATCGACGTCAACACGGGCGGGCATCGGGGTAAGGACGGCGCCAAGGACGGTAATTTCATCACGCAGGCGAACCTCGAGGCCGTCACGGAGGCCGCCCGTCAGATCAAGCTCCGCAATCTCGGCGGCCTCATCATGATCGACACCATCGACATGAAGAACCCGAAGGACCGGAAGAAGGTCTTCGATACCCTGCGCGAGGCGATGGAAGACGACCGCGCCAAGCATCAGATCCTGCCGATCTCCCAGCTGGGCGTGCTCCAGATGACCCGCCAGCGCCATACCGAGTCGAACACGACCTCGATGTACACGGCCTGCCCTCATTGCCAGGGTCGCGGCATCGTCAAGAACCCCCGCACCGTCTCCGTGGAGATCCAGCGCAAGCTTCTCAGCGTCATCCGTCGCCTGCGCGAGTCGGCCGGCCCCGAGAAGGAGCTGGAGATCAACATCCTCCTGCACCCGGTGAACCTGGAGCGTATCATCACCGAAGACCGCGAGTTCTTCCGCGACCTGATGAAGTCCTGCAAGGTCCGCCTCGGCACCAAGCCCGACCCCACCTACAGCATCGAAGCCTTCAAGCTCTTCGACGGCGCAGGCAAGGAACTGCGCTGAGCGCCGACGGCGCCGGTTCGACCAAGGCCTCCGGGTTTGTCCGGAGGCCTTTTTGTCGTCCGCTCAGCGCCGACCGGGCCGGCGGAACAGCAGGCGCAGCCCGTTTAGGCAGACCAGCACGGTGCTCCCTTCGTGGACCGAGACGCCGACCGTGAGCGGCGCTCCGCGGTAGATGACGAAGGCGGCCATGCCCAGGGCGGCGCCGACGGACACGACTACGTTGAAGCGGATGGCCCGTCGGGCGCTGCGGCTCAGTTCCACGGCGTCGATCAGGCGGCCGATGCGGTCTTCCATCAGGACGAGGTCGCTGGATTCGAGCGCGGCGTCGCTCCCGCGTCCGCCCATCCCGATGGCGACGTCGGCCGCGGCCAGTCCGGGGGCGTCGTTGACGCCGTCTCCGACCATCGCGACCACGTGGCCTTCGGCTGAAAGGCGGCGGATGGCGGCCATCTTGGCGTCGGGCGTCAGGGCGGCGGCGTAAGATTGGACGCCTACCTGCCCGGCGGCCGCGGCCGCCGCTTCCTCGCGGTCGCCGGTGAGCATGACCGTGCGGATGCCCCGCGCGTGCAGGGCTGCCAGCGTCCCGCGGCTTTCATCGCGGATGCGGTCCACCAAGGTCGCCCTGAGGGTGACGGTTCCGTCGGTCGCCCATACTTCGCTCACGATGGCGCCCGCCGCGACCTCGGCCGGCGGACGTATGTCCGCGCCGACGAACTCACGGGTGCCGACCTTCCATCCGGCCCCGTCGACCACGCCGGTGACGCCGTGCCCGGGGACGTTGGTCAGTCCGTCGACGACGAGCGTCTTCGCGCCCGCTTCCTGGCACGCCCTGACCACCGCGGCGGCGAAGGGGTGGGTCGTCGCGGCCTCGAGGGACAGCAGGGCGCTCAGCGCGCGTCGACGATCGGCGTCCGCCGGGAAGACTTCCATCGAGGCCACCACAGGCTCTCCGGCGGTCAGGGTGCCCGTCTTGTCGAAGCAGACGCAGTCGACGTCCGCGAGCCGCTCCACGGCGGCGCCGCCGCGGAAGAGGATGCCTTGCCGGGCGCCGGCGGCGATGGCCGCCAGCACGGCGGAAGGCACGGACAAGACCAGCGCGCAGGGGCTCAGCACCACGAGCAGGGTCATCGCCCGGTAGAGAGGGGAATCCTGGCCGACGGCCCCGGGCGCGCCGGTCAGCAGCAGCCAGACGTAGAAGGCCGCGGCGGCGGAGAGGGTGAAGATGGCGTAGGCGTCGCCCCAGCGGTCGATGGCGCGTTGGGCCGGCGCCTTGCTCTCCTGCGCGTCGCGGATCAGGCGGACGATCCTCTGCAGCGCGCTGTCGCGTTCGGCCCGGGAGACCGTCACGACCAGCCGGCCCCAGGTATTGAGCGTCCCGCCGGACACGCCTGCGCCGGGCTGCTTGGGGGCGGGCGTGGCCTCTCCGGTCAGGGTCGACTCGTCGACCGCGCTTTCGCCGGTCTGCACGCGCCCGTCGGCCGGGACCAGTTCGCCGGGTAAGATGACGACGCGGTCGCCCGGACGGAGGTCGGCGACGGGCACGGTGCTTTCTTCTTCGTCCGGGCCGATTCGCCGGGCCTGCTTGGGCGAGCGGTCGAGCAGGGCGTCGATGGCTCCGCGGGTGCGGTCCATGGCGAAATGTTCGATCGCTCCGGCCGTGGCGAAGAGGAAGAGGAGCAGGGCGCCTTCGTGGCGCGCGCCGACGCTCCAGGCGCCCGCGGCGACGATCAGCATCAGCAGGTGGACGTCGATGCGCCGGGCGCGCAGGGCGGTCCAGGCCTCGCCGGCGGCGTCCCATCCGCCCGCGAGGCAGGCCAGCAAGGCGAACGTCGCCGCCCACGCCGGACGATCGCCGAAGAAGCGCTCCGCGCCCCATGCCAGCAGGCCGAAGACGCCGCTCGCCAGGGCGAGCGAGGCGAGCCGGCGCCACTCTCCGTGACGCGGTGTTTCCGGCTTGGTCGCCTGCGCGTTCATCCCGTCATGCTGTCGTCGTCGCGCGCGTCGGTCAACCGCGCGCATCGTCGTCGCGCGTATCGATTTCATCGTTACGTCCGATCGGCGCGCGCGGAATTTCCGATGACGTCGCGAGATGAAAATTTCCTCTTGCGCAAGCGTAGGTTTTACTTATTCATCGTGTCCAAGAGTTAACCGCAACGTGACGAACCGAACCGAAACCCCGAGCGAAAGTCTCATCACCGTGTCGCTTCCCCAGAAGCTTCATTCCGAGGTGGTCGCCTTCCAGCATCGGTCCGGTCTCAGCACCCTGAGCGAAGTCATCCGACATGCGCTCGATCGTTTCGACGACTCCCGTCCTTCCCTGGAGACCAACCGGTCCCGCCAGGTTTCTTTCCGCGTACCGTCGGAGCTCCGCGTTCGCATCACCCGTCAGGCTCGCGCCGCCCGGGTGAGCGTGGGGCGAATCGTCAGGGTGGCGCTTCAGGCGCTGCCCTCAAACCCAACAACGATCCAAAAAAAGGACATACCTATGGCTAAAAAGAAGGCCGCTGCTAAAAAGAGCGTCAAGAAGGCCACCAAAGCTAAGAAGAAGTAATTCTTCCTAGTCTTTTCCGTCCTTCGGGGCGGATGGCGCCGGCACCCCCGGTCATAACAAGGACCCCTGCAAAGGGGTCCTTTTCTTTTACCCGGGGCGCCGGGTTGCGTATTGGCTTGAAACCGTCCGGCAGAAAACGGTTTCTTGTTACTCTCTTCGCACCATGAGCAATCCCGCATCCGGCCGTATCACGATCTCCAACGGCAAACTGACCGTCCCCGACCATCCCGTCGTCCCGTTCATCGAAGGAGACGGCACGGGCCCCGACATCTGGCGCGCCTCCGTCCGCGTCCTCGACGCCGCCGTCGCCAAGGCGTATGCCGGCAAGCGCAAGATCGAATGGCTCGAAGTCCTCGCCGGCGAGAAGGCCTTCAAGCAGACGGGCGACTGGCTGCCCGAAGCGACGCTCACCGCGTTCCGCGATTACCTCGTCGGCATCAAGGGGCCGCTCACCACCCCGACGGGCGGCGGCATCCGCTCCCTCAACGTCGCCCTGCGCCAGCAGCTCGACCTCTACGTCTGCCTCCGTCCCGTGCAGTGGTTCACCGGCGTGCCTTCGCCCGTGAAGAACCCGGGCAAGGTCGACATGGTGATCTTCCGCGAGAACACCGAGGACATCTACGCCGGCATCGACTTCGAGGCCGGTTCGGAAGTCGCCCTCAAGACCCTCGAGTTCATCAAGACGAACTTCCCCAAGGAGTTCAAAAAGATCCGCTTCGGCGCCGAGCAGCCCGCCACCGTGGGACTGGGCATCAAGCCCGTCTCCCGTCCCGGCTCCGAGCGGCTCATCCGTTCGGCCATCCAGTACGCCATCACCAACCAGCGCAAGTCGCTGACGTTGGTCCATAAGGGCAATATCATGAAGTACACCGAAGGCGCCTTCATGAAGTGGGGCTACGATCTCGCCAAGAGCGAGTTCGGCGCGGTCGAGATCGACGGCGGCCCCTGGTGCAAGATCCCCGAGGGCAAGCCGGGCGCCGGCCTGGTCATCAAGGACGCCATCGCGGACATCACCCTCCAGCAGGTGCTCACCCGCCCGACGGATTTCGACGTCATCGCCACCCTCAACCTCAACGGCGACTACCTCTCCGACGCCCTGGCCGCGCAGGTCGGCGGCATCGGCATCGCCCCTGGCGGCAACATCAACTACCTGACCGGCCACGCCATCTTCGAGGCGACCCACGGCACGGCTCCCAAGTACGCCGGCAAGGACGTCGTCAACCCGGGTTCCGTCGTCCTCTCGGGTGAGATGATGCTCCGCTACATGGGTTGGACCGAAGCGGCCGACCTCGTCCTCAAGGGCCTGAACGGCGCGATCGGCGGCGGTCGCGTGACTTACGACTTCGCCCGTCAGATGCAGGGCGCCACCGAGATCAAGTGCTCGGAATTCGGCGACGCCATCATCGCCGGGATGTAAGGCCCCTGCGCCCACGTCCGTTCTCCGCCGTTGGCGGCCCCTTGGGGCTTGCCAACGGCTTTCGTTTGGACGCAAATGAAGGCCTATTCTATTCCACATGAAGCACGCCCTCACCGCCCTCGCCCTGTCCTTCACCGCCGTCGGGGTGGACGCCCAGAACGTCGCTCCGGCCCCGGCGCCCGTCCCCGCCGCCACCTCCGATCTTTCCCTGCGCGGCAGCGTCTCCTGGGATGGCAAGAACGTCTTCCGCGGCATCGAGCGCTCCGACCGTCAGGGTCTCATCCAGACCTCCGTCACCGTCGATTACGCCTCCCCGGGTCTCTCGGGCGTCTCCATCTACGGCAACTTCTTCAACGCCGACTCCCTCGAGCGCACCTACACTTTCGGTCTGCGCCGCGATTTCGCCTTCGGCGAGCTCGACGTCGGTTACCAGCGTCTGACGGCGGCGACCGTCCGCACCATCGCCACGCATGGCGTCACCCAGATCGACTCCAATCGCGAGGTCTACCTCGGCGTCTCCCTGGCCAACGTCGCCATGAAGCCTTCGACCTACGTCTACTACAGCACGGAGCTCCAGCAGTACACCGTCGAGGTCGCCGGTTCGAAGACCTTCGCCGGCTCCAATCTCGGCCTGACCGGCTGCGACATCATCTTCAAGGCTTACGCCGGCATCTGCGACGCCTCCACCTCGGTCTACGCCACCAAGAACGCCTACGGCTACACGGGCGCTTCCTTGGACGTCACCCGGCAGATCGGCCGGGGTCCCGAGCTGGGCGCCGGCGTGAACTGGGCCCATAACCGCGACGGCCAGGCGTTGACCGCCGGCTCCGTCTTCTGGGGTCGGGTCTACGCCAAGTTCATTTTCTGAACATTTCCGGCCAGGTCGGTGAAAAGAGGGGGCGGCTTGGCCGCCCCCTCTTTTTTGGCTTATTTGAAAGGAGCGGCCCCCGGGGCGCATTCGGGTGTTGACGGAGGGGGGTCCTTTCCCATTTTCCGACTTTCCCTCTTTATGAAGACCACGCTAGCCAAGAACGTGCAGCTCAAGGACAAGACCTGGTACGTCGTCGACGCCAAGGACCAGGTCCTGGGCCGTGTCGCCGTCAAAATCGCCAATATTCTCCGCGGCCGTCACAAGCCCACCTACACCCCTCACGTCGACACCGGCGATTACGTCATCGTGATCAACGCCGACAAGGTCCGCCTCACCGGTTCCAAGGAAGAGGACAAGACCTACATGTTCTACACCGGCTGGGTCGGCACCGCCTACCGCCGCACCGCCGCCGCCATGCGCGAGCGTCGTCCGGAGTTCCTCGTCACGCACGCCGTCAAGGGCATGCTTCCGAAGAACCGCCTCGCCAACGCCATGCTCCTGAAGCTGCGCGTCTACGCCGGCGACAAGCACGACCACGCCGCCTCCAATCCGATCCCGTTCAAGGGTTAATCGTCAGCACCTTTCGCAATGAGCGCCAAGTCCTCCGCCATCACCGCTGTCGGCCGTCGTAAGACCGCCTCGGCCCGCGTCCGCCTTTCCCGCGGCACCGGCTCCATCGTCGTCAACGGCAAGCCCGTCGAAGAGTACCTCTACACGGAGGCTCTCGTGAAGTCCGCCACCCTGCCGATCACGACCGCCGGCCTCGACGGCCAGCTCGACATCGTGGTCCGCGTCATCGGCGGCGGCCCCAACGGCCAGGCCGGCGCGATCTCCCATGGTCTCGCCCGCGCCATCCAGAAGATGGACGCCACCCTCCGCGCTCCCCTGAAGAAAGAAGGTCTCCTTACCCGCGACGGTCGTATGCGCGAACGTAAGAAGCCCGGCCGTCCCGGCGCCCGCAAGCGCTTCCAGTTCTCCAAGCGTTAATCGCTTACCTGGAAACCAGACTCACCAAGCGGAGCGCCTCGCGGCCTCCGCTTTTTTGTTGGCTTACTGTCACACGGAAACTTCTCGATTCCCCCGCGGGAATTCGTAACCCTCTCCTCTCACTTACATGAATGTCGGCATTGTCGGCGCGTCGGGGTACTCCGGCGAAG
>JBDKKH010000223.1:0-4983 GCA_039796215.1 Verrucomicrobiota bacterium | reverse complement strand
CATCAAGTTCCTCCGCTGGCTACGCCATGCCCTCGCCACAAACCTCGCGGAAACCCTCGCTGTGACTCGCCTTCGACGTCTCTACGCCCGCCTTTGAGCCCATTCATATGAACACCGATGCTCGCCGTGGAAGCCGGGGAGGCGGGTTTGGCCGGTGAGGAGTTGCTGCATGGCGGCCTGTTTGAGGTAGCGCTTCTTGGCGATGAGCCGGTCCAGCCCGCCCAGCAGCCCATCCACATCGCTCAACGCCGCAGCGATGGCACGTTGTTCGGCTTTGTCGAGCGGAAGCCCGAGCGGCATCTTGTCAACGATAGTGATGTAGATGTGCTTTATCGTTGAGCCGCCAGCGTCCTCCACCATTCGCTTTTGGTAGCGGGGACTTTCCAATAGCAGCTTCAGAAATTGCGGCTCAACTCGCCCATTGGGCCGAATAACTGCCACGGACTGATTGATGCAAACCGTCTCGTCGCCGACGAGAGCGAGCCTTCCGAGCGTGCCGTCTTTTGTCAGCAAGATGTCATTCTTTCGCGGCTTGCTCTTCGCGGTGAGAAGCGTGCGATAAGCTGTTTCAGATGTCTTCCGTGCGGTCTCAAGTTGCAGGCGTCCGTCGTTGATGTCCGCTGCCGTTATCATGAAGACGCCATCGTGAACCGTCGGCATCGGATTCGTGAATCCGTATGAGATGAACGAAAAAAACTCGGAGAGCTTTGCACACTCCCACTCCTCCGGGATGACGCCGACCTCGGTCTGTTTGTAGCCGGGTTTCACGTCCATACCGCTCCCATCTTTTCGAGGTGTCCATCCACGCGGGCGGCGAGCGTCGCCACTTCGTCGGTGAGCTGCGGCAGCGGGGTGGCGTAGCGTTCGGCGAGCTGGCGGATGCGGCCAGTGAGGGTTTGCGAGACGCGGTCCAGCTCGCCCTGCACGGCGGCGGCAATCGTGGCCAGCCATTTGTCGTCCACCACGAGGGTCTGAATGTCGGCCTCGGTGAGCGTGGGGTATTTGGCGTCGAGCTTGGCTTCGAGGTCGTCCTGCGCGGTCTTGAGCCGGGCCTTGGCGTCGGCCTGCTGGTCGAGCAGCGAGGCGTAGGCTTCGAGGGCCTGGCGTTCGTCGGCGTAGTCGGGGTCGCGGGCGATGTCCTGGAGGCGGGCCTTGAGGGCTTTGGCGGTGATTTTCTGCTTCTCGCCCTCGCCTTCGATGACTTCGGCGAGCAGCCCTTCCTCGCCGCTTTGTTCCTCGCGGGTTTCGTCGAGCTGCTGCTCGATGCTGGCGATGTCGGCTTCGAGGGAGGCGATGGCCTCTTGCTCGACGGCGAAATAGCGGGCGATGAGCAAGGCAGCGGGGACGAGGTCGGACTTGAAGCGGCGTTTGCCTTTCTTGAAGTCTTCCTTCTCGGGCCAGACGAGTTTGCCTTCCTTGTTTTTGACCTGACGGATTTCGCGGGGCAACGCGCCCGCCTTCCACCCGGCATCGGCGATGAGGTAGCAATCGTCCTGCATGGTCTCGGCCCAGTAGTCCATGAGGTGCTGATAGACATCGTAGGCGTCGAGCAGCGGCGCGGTCTTGAAGGTGGCCAGCAGGTCCTCGGCGATGGTTTCGATGAGCGGCTTGGGATGGCCGTCCTTGGCGAGGCCCTTGAGCAGCGGGACGGAGGCCGTCTGCCATTTCGTGAAGAGCTTCCGGGCCTTGGTGGTGAAGGCGGTGAACTCGGGGTGGGTGAAGATGGCCTCTTTGATTGCGGAATGCGGAATGCGGAGTGCGGAATAGCTGGGGCGGAGTGGCTCGAACAACCTGGAGCGGACTCCGGCCATGATTTTCCAGTAAGCGCCGAGGGCGTCGAGGTCGCGCTCGGGGATGCCGCCGCGCAGGTGGGCGTCGATGTCCTGCAAGTCCTCCGGCTCGGTGCTGTCGATGTAGCGCGGGAGGTTGAGGTTGTAGTCGTTCTTCGGGTCGGCGATTTCCGCGACGGGCACCATGCGGGCGTAGCGCGGGTCGCTTTCATCCTGCCGGGTAAAGGTGTCCACGATTTTGTGGAGGTCCTGCTCGCGGAGGCGGTTCTTCGGGCCGTCCTTCTTGAAGCCCTTGGAGGCATCAATCATGAAGATGCCTTTACGGGCGGTGGCGTTTTCCTTGTCGAGCACGAGGATGCAGGCGGGGATGCCGGTGCCGTAAAAGAGATTGGCGGGTAGGCCGATGATGGCCTTGAGGTAGCCGGAGCGGACGAGCTGTTGGCGGATGACGGCCTCGGCATTGCCGCGAAAAAGGACGCCGTGCGGGAGAATGCATGCGCCTTTGCCCGTGCTCTTCAGGGAGCGGATGATGTGCAGAAGGTAGGCGTAGTCGCCCTGCTTCTTCGGCGGCACGCCCCAGGTGAAGCGCTGGAAGGTGTCGCCGCTGCCGCCCTCGCCCAAGACGAGGCCGGTGGACCACGTCTTGTCGGAGAAGGGCGGATTGGCGACGACGTAATCGTAGGTGCGGAGTTCCTCGCCGTCCTTGAACTTGGGATCGAAGAGCGTGTTTCCCGAAAGCACGTTGGCCGTCGGGAAGTCATGCAGGATCATGTTCATGCGGGCGAGACCGGCGGTGGTCACGTCCTTTTCCTGGCCTTCGAGGGTGATGTGCTTGCCCGCCTCGGCGGCGACCTTCAGTAGCAGCGAACCGGAGCCACAGGTGGGATCGTAGGCGGTGGTGGAGGCGATGGAGTTGGCTGGCCCGATGCCGATGGCCTTGGCCATGATGCGGCTGACCTCGGACGGGGTGTAGAACTGGCCCTTGCTCTTGCCGCTCTCGGTGGCGAAGTGCCGCATGAGATACTCGTAGGCGTCGCCGAGGATGTCGTCGTTCTCGGCGCGGTTTTGCGAGAAATCGAGCGCGGGATTCTCGAAGATGGCGATGAGGTTGCCGAGCTTCTCGACCTTCTGCGCGCCGTCGCCGAGTTTGTTCGAGTCGTTGAAGTCAGGGAAATCGCTGCGGGCGAGACGGGAGTTGGCGTCGATCAGCGGCTGGATGACCTGGGTGTTGATCTTGTCGCCAATGTCGGCTTTGCCCTTGAGGGCGACCATGTCCTTGAAGCTGGCACCGTCTGGAATGTTGACCGGCTGGAATGGGTTGCTGCGGTCGCCGTATTTGTCGGAGACGTATTTGATGAACAGCATGAACAGGACGTAGTCCTTGTATTGGCTGGCATCCATGCCGCCGCGGAGTTCATCGCAGGAGGCCCAGAGGGAGGAGTAGAGGTCGGATTTCTTGATGGCCATGGAATCAGTAGCGGGAAAAGCTGGAGTAGAGGCGGGAACCGCAAGCTTCATCGGCGGCGGCCGGGGGTGCGTTCTTGGCCGGAGGTGCGTCCGGCTCTCCACCATGGACCGCGCCAGAGTCGACTAGTCCGGGGTAGGCTTCGAATACGGCGGGGTTTCTCCTGTGGAGCAGGGGTTCAAACCCGAAGTGCCGGGATTTCGCAGCGATCAATTCGCTGCGGAAAGAACCGGAAGAAGGCCGATGCTTCCTAACATGACTGGTCGCGACGGTGGCGCGTCGTGGAGATCCGGTCTTGGGGCGGGCCATTGCGGAAAGCCTAGAAACATTCCCCCGCCTGGATCGAGAACTTCCAAGCGCAAAGGCAGATTTGGGCTCCGGTCGCGGGGAGAGAGTGGACGAATGAAGCGGGGGAGGCCAAGGGACTGGTAACCAGCCAAGGAAGGCAACCGGCAAACTCGGTGGAGTCCGTTTCTCGCTTCCAGATTCAGGCCGCCCTCTTTGCAACCGCTGGGCCAGCGGTGAAATCAGTCAACCTGCCCGGTGATGACCAACTGGTAGAAACGCTGGGCCGCGCTGGCGGGTTCGGCGTAGGTCGCTTCAATGCCGGTCAGCTTCACGGTGTGATTGGTCAGCACTGTGAAGGTCGGTGCCCCGGGTTCGTTCAGCGCCCGCAGTTCGTAGGTGTTGCCGGGAGCGAGTGGGTAACTCAGTTCTATGTCTCCGCCGATCAACCGCGGGGCGGGGAGCGTCGGTTTAAAGGGCACCGGGACCGAATAGCCGATCACCAGTTGGGGCCGCTGGGCGGCAGAGCCTTCACGGGTCACCATGCGCTTGGCGGCGCCCACGGTGGATTCCTGGTCGCTCTTCAGCAGCCACCCTTGGTTTTGCGCGGGAGTGTCGAGCCAGGACTGCACGTCGGCGATCAAGCCAGCGGCTGAGGCAAAGGTGTAGCTGCCGGGCGCGTTCCAGACCAGCGACCCGCTGGCCGCGGCGGCGAAGTCGGTTCCACTCTGCGCCCCGGGCGCCGCCCAATCGGCGGCCCCCAGCTTGCGCGCCGTCCAGTTGGCTTCGCCGGCCGTTGCGGCTGAACCGTGGTTGCCCGACGACTTCGCGCCTTCTCCCCAATCCACCAGCAGTCGATGCAACGCTACCGTGTCGGCCGGACCGCTGATCGCCTCCTTCGTCATGCGGACCGTAAGCGTGACGTTGGTGACCACGGCGCCGGGTGGGAGCGCCGCCGCCACGTCGAACCGGATCAGGGCCCGGGCAAACTGGTCTGGCTTGGCGATCGGGCCGACCGGGACGGTGGTCAGGGCGCCGTAGTTGTTGGCGGGGTTGAGCGACAGCATCGCGGTGTCCGCGGCTGGCGTGAGCGTGATGGTTTCCGCGCCGGCCGAAAGCGTGAGCACGAGCACGGGGAGCAGGTGGGTGAGTCGCATGGTGGTAATGCTGAAATGTTGGCCTGCCGTCGGAGCGTTTCTCAATTTCAAGTAGCGCATGGAGACACCTGAGGTGAAACCGCCCCGTCCGACATCAGGCCGTGAAGGGAGTCTGGGTTAGGAAACCGCTGGCGGGTTGCAGTCCGATGAAATTGGAGGACAGGGTGGGCGGAAGGGCGGCGCGGATGCAGACGTCTTGGGCTTGGGACTTGGCGAAAGCTTTGAATCACTTCCGGAGGCCGCGCAGGTGTTCGTCAAACCAGTCGGCGAATTGCTGAATGTCGGG
>JBDKKH010000222.1:0-3047 GCA_039796215.1 Verrucomicrobiota bacterium | reverse complement strand
GTTTTTTGTTTCCTGATAGGTCGGCTGGCCGACTGGATCGGGATTGCGGAATCAGCGCTTTGCTTTGAGGGTGGGACATGGCTCCGCGTTCCCGCTGGCGATTCTGGCTCTGGCTGGGTCTGACGTCGTTCGGCGGACCCGGCGCGCAGATCGCGAGCCTGCGGGCGGAAGTCGTCGACCGGCGTGGATGGCTCAGCGCGGAGCAGTTCGATCGCGCCTTGGGGCTTTGTTTCTTCCTACCCGGCCCGGAGGCCCAGCAGATGGTCGTCTGGACGGCTTGGAAACTCGATGGCTGGCGGTCAGGATTGCTGGCCGCGTTGGCGTTCGTCCTGCCGGGCCTGCTCGCCTGCGGTGCGTTGGGCTATGTCTATGTCTTATACGGACAGTTACCGTCGGTCGAAGCGGCCTTGATCGGCGTCAGGGCCGTCGTCGCCGGGATTCTCTTCGTATCGGCTTGGCGGATCGGTTCGTCTGCTTGCCGGAGTTGGTGGCATGGGCTCACCTCGGTCGGGGCGTTCTTCGGGCTCATCCTCGGGCTGCCCTTCGGCGTGTTCGCGCTCATCGCCGGAGCGCTGGGTTGGCGTCTGGCCAAGGATGACCAGGCCACGTCGGCCTCCGCGCCTCCGGAAGGTATCCTGACCCGACTGGGTCGGGGCCTGCTGCCGTTCGGCATCCTGCTGGGCGTGGTCATCGCCTGGGCGGGAGGCTTGGTCGGTCATGGTCGGCTGGCCGCCGTCTCCGTCTTCGCCGTCCTGACCTCTTTCGGCGGAGCTTATGCGGCGCTCAGTCTGTGGCGGACGCAGGCGGACGCCGCCGGCTGGCTGTCGGCGGGCCGTTTCGGTGACGCCTTGGTGGTCGGGGAAGTCACGCCAGGTCCCTTGATGCTCGCCGGCAGTTTCGTCGGCTTCGTCGCCGGCTATCAAGGCGCGCTGGGGGACGGGGGTGGGTGGGGTCCGGCCGCGCTCGGCCTCGTCATCCCGGCCGTCTTCACCTTTGGCATCTCCACCGCCCTGATCCTCGCGACCGCTCCCTGGGGCGAAGTCGGCGTGGCTTCGGGTCGTTTCCGGGGAGCGATGGACTTGATCGTCGCCGCCGCCGCGGGCGCGCTGGCCTGGATGGGCGCCATGATGGTGATCGGGGCGGGCGGACGTCCGCTGCCGGTCGTGCTTACGATCCTCGCCGCCGTCGTCAGTCAGTATCGGCTCCTCGGCGTGCTGCCTCTGCTCGCCTTAGGCGCCCTCGCCGGCTGGTGGCTGGGCTGAGTCGGCCGCAGGCGAATCCAGTGCTTACTGCGCGCAGGCCGTACCCGCCAGGAAGCCCGTCGTCCAGGCGTTCTGGAAGTTGAAGCCGCCGGTCACGCCGTCGACGTCGAGGACTTCGCCCGCGAAGTGCAATCCGGCGCAGTGGCGGCTCGCCATCGTCTTGAAATCCACCTCCGCCAGCTTCACGCCCCCGCAGGTCACGAACTCGTCTTTGAACATGCTCTTGCCGTCGACCTTGAACTCCGCGGCCGTGAGTTGCGTCGCCAAGGTCTGGAGTGCCGGATTGCTGACATGAGCCCAAGGGGTCGTGGTCGGGAGGCCCGCGGCGATGACGAAGCGTTCCCAGAGGCGCTGGGGCATCGCGATTGGGCTGAAGGTGGCGACCTGCTTGCGGGCGTTCTGTTCGCGGACGACCCCGAGGGCTTTGATGAGCGAATCGCGGGTGTGTGGCGGGACCCAGTTCAGGGTGATCGGGAAGGCGTAGTTCTTCTCGGCGAAGTCACGGGCGCCCCAGGCGGAGAGTTTCAGGATGCCCGGTCCGCTGAGGCCGGCGTGGGTGATGAGTACCGGGCCGTCGGTCTTCAATTTCGTCCCCGGGGCCGTGACCGCCACGTTTTCGACCGAGATCCCGGCGAGGTCGGCCAGGCGAGGGTCGGTGATGTGAAAGGTGAAGAGCGAGGGCACCGGAGGCACGATCGCATGGCCGAAGGATTCGGCGATCGCGAGGCCGCCGGAGGCCTTGTTGCCGCCGGTGGCGACGATCAGCCGGTCGAATTCTTCGGTCGTGCCATTGCCGAGCGTCAGCCGGAAGACCTCGCCGTCCTTGACGACCGAGCGAACGGGGGTGGAAGCGCGGATCGCGACGCCGGTGCGGGCGGCAGAGGACATCAGGCAGTCGACGATGGTCGCGGAATCATCGGTCGTGGGGAACATCCGGCCGTCTTCCTCCGTCTTGGTCGCCACGCCGCGGGATGCGAACCATTCGATCGTGTCACGGGGTTGGAAGCGGTGGAACGCCCCGAGCAGTTCGCGGCCGCCCCGCGGGTATTTCTTCACCAATTCCGCCGGTTCGAAGCAGGCGTGGGTCACGTTGCAACGGCCGCCGCCGGAGATGCGTACCTTGGAGAGCAGATGCGGCGTGGCTTCGAAGAGCGTCACGCGCCCCGCGGCCCCGAGCTTTTCCGCGCAGGTGATCGCCGCGAAGAAGCCGGCGGCTCCTCCGCCGAGGACGGCGATGCGGCGAGGGGAAGGCATGGGTGAAGGAAGGTGGGCCGAGGACAGAGCGCGGATGACAGATGACAGATAGGGGCTTCGGAGGGAAGGGGGATGTGAGAGTATCGAGTATGGAGTATTGAGTATGGGGGAAGATGCATCGTTTCGGGTAGCGGGTGGCGGCTCCGGGCGGCAGGTGGCGGGAGCACAGAGAGGCCGTGCAAAGGTGCAGAATATCAAAAGGTGTTGGGTGACGGGCGCGGGAAACGGGAGTTCAGGGATCGGCCGTTCGGTCATCAGGAGCTGGCAGCAGGGTCCCGGCGGCCGAGGGCTGAACGGCTGATGCCCGAAAGGCTGATGCCTGTGGCCGACACCCGGCACCTGGAGTGGATGTCCGAGTATCGAGTATTGAGTATGGGGGAAGATGCATCGTTTCGGGTGGCGGGTGGCGGCTCCGGGTGGCAGGTGGCGGGAGCACAGAGAGGCCGTGCAAAGGTGCAGAATATCAAAAGGTGTTGGGTGACGGGCGCGGGAAACGGGAGTTCAGGGATCGGCCGTTCGGTCATCAGGAGC
>JBDKKH010000221.1:0-5315 GCA_039796215.1 Verrucomicrobiota bacterium | reverse complement strand
TCTCCCGAAGGCATGGGTGGTTCCCCTGCTTGACCTGGCCTTGATGAGTCACTAACTTGACAAACGTATCCGAAAACGCCTCCAGAGGCGCCGTATGATACCACCAGGGGGCCGCCGCAAGGCGGCCTCGCTTTTCATACCTCAACCCAACCGAGGGAAAGTTCGTTCAGCCTCCGGATCAGGTGGTGGGCTCCTTGTTCCTTGAGGAAACGATTGGGTTGGAGGGATTGCTTTAATAAATAAGCGGTCAGGTCGGCGACCTGAAGCTGCCGCGATTCACGTGATGATTGGCTGAGAGGTCTGCCGATGATATGAGCGTGGAAGTCCCCGTGCCATGCTTCAGGCGTCTGATGCATTTGGTCATGGATGATGAAGAGATGATTGCTTGAGCTGAAGTTGCCCGAGGTAAGCCAATCTTTGAGGTCCATGATGCATCTGTTGCCGGCGCGCTGAAGCGGTTCGGGAGATTCTTTATCCGCTATCCAGCCGAAAAAACGAAGTTCCGGGCTGTCACTAAGGACTGCCATGAGCCTTCGGATCACCAGCAGACGTTGTTCCCGCCTTAGCCCGCAGTGCATATTGGCCGCCCCGAGAAATTCCGCGGCATGGATTTCGTGCCGTGGGTCAAGTCCGTGAACATCCCCGGCCCACCGACGAAAGGCCCGTAGTCGTTCGTCGACCTTGTGCCAGTCGGCATGACTGACGGAAAGGCCGGCCAGGATGTAGTGTTTGGTCGGAGAGTTGATCAGGCCCGGGTCGCCGCTTTCGTCGAGGTAGATGAAATGCACGCCACAAATCATCACCACAGGCATGGGAGGTCGACTGGGGGAAGTCCCTATGACTGAGGTAGGGGGAGCTCCACATGATATCTTGGTGCAAAAGCGAGAGGCGGCTGCTTCTGATAGGGTTGAGCGGTCCGCTCAAACGTGGCTGACCGGGCCGGTCAGCCCTACCACGGCACAAAGGTCTACACTCCCTTGCTCGCCAACCCGCCCGCAAAAAAGCCCCCGAGTCCGGGGGCCTGATGGTCTATCGTCCGGCGCCCTTACTTCGCGCGTGCCTTGATGAAATCGATGTTATGCTTCACCTGGGGCACGCTGTCCTTCCAGTCGGCTTCGTGCTCGATGGAGATATGTCCGTCGAATTTCTGGCGCTTCAGTTCGGCGAGGCAGGCGTCGGCTTCGATCACGCCCTGGCCGGCGACGACCACGGGAGAGGCGCCGAACTTCTGCTTGTCCTTGAAATGCACGCTGACGATGCGGCCTTCGAGGATGCGCAGGCAGTCGACCGGCTTGAGGTTCGAGGTGGCCCAGTGGCCGAGGTCGGCGCAGGCGCCGAGGCGGGCATCGCGGCTTTCGACGACCCCGAGGATGTAGAGGGGGTTCCAGACCTTGTACTTCGGCTTGTCCATGGACCCGCCGTGTTCGTGGAAGGCGACCTTGACATCGAATTCCTTGGCCGCGGCCTCCCAATGGACGACCTGCTCGGTGGCCTCGGTGCAGACCGCGTACAGACCCATCTTCTTGGCGAAGGCCATGATAGCCCGGACTTCTTCCTGGTTCTTGGCCGCGACGACGCCGTAATTGACCGCGCGCACGCCCTGACGCTCGAGCTCCGCCTTGAGTTCGGTCATGACGGCGTCCGACATCGTGTGGTGGATCTTCTCCTTCGAGCCCGGCTTGAGCGTCTGTCCGGGGAACATCTCGATGAGGTTGCCGCCGGCCTCCTTGGTCTTGGCGACGGCCTCGAAGAAGGAGAACTCCTTGAAGGTGTAGGCCTGGGCGCCGATGAACCATCCGTTCTGGCGGAAGGCCTCCGGCAGGGGGTCGGCGCCGACGACGGCGGCGGCGGCGAGGGTGAGCAAGGTCAGGAAGCGCATGGGGCGGGGTGGTTGCATGTAGGAAGTCACCTAGGCTCACCTAGGTCAAGAACCCCTCCGACGGCGCTGGCGGGACGCCCCGCTTTTTGGTCCGCTTCGGGATGATCTGGGCCGACCTTTGGCTGACCTTGCGCGACTGGTGGGCCGCCCGCCGTCCGCCCGCCAGCTTCGGCGCCTGGGGGGAGCGACAGGCCGAGGAGTTCTACCGTCGGCAAGGCGGCCGCTGTCTCGCCCGTAATTGGCGCCATGGCCGTGACGAATTGGACCTGGTGATCCTGGAGGGGGCGGTGCTCGTGTTCGTCGAAGTCAAGACCCGCCATGCCGATGAGGGCGGGGAAGGGTATTGGGCGGTGAATCGACGGAAAAAGAGGGCCTTGCGGCGGGCGGCCGGCGCCTGGATCCGCCAAATCGGGGGAGGGTGTCATACGCGGTTCGACGTCGTGGAAGTTCTGGTTTGCAACCAAGGCACCGTCCGCCTCCTTCAACACCGTGGCGAAGTCCTCTTCGGACGCCGCCGTTTCTAGACTCCGATGTCCGACACCGACCGTCATCCGTTCCTCTCCGGCCTCAGCAAGCACCGCGGCGCCCAGCCGACTTGCGTGGTCATTTTCGGCGCTTCCGGCGACCTGGCCGCCCGCAAGCTCCTGCCGGCCCTTTACAACCTGGCCGTCGACAGCCTCCTGCCGGCCGAATTCCACCTCATCGGCTTCGGACGCAAGCCGGTGCCCGACGCCGAGTTCCGCACCCAGGCAGCGGCCGACATCAAGAAGTTCTCCCGGCGCGAGTTCCGCCCCGACATCTGGAAGCGGGTCGAGGACAACACCTCCTACCAGGCCGGCGGTTACGACGACCCCAAGGCCTTCGCCGCCCTCAAGGAGCAGATCCAGGCCGCCGAGAAGCGCGCCGGCCGCCCCTTGCAGGTCGTGTTCTACGTCTCGACCCCTCCCTCGGTCTTCGAGGCCATCCTCGAGAACCTCGGACAGTCCGGCCTCGCCGCCCGCGGCCTCGGCACCGACCTTGAGAGCAAGGTCATCATCGAGAAGCCGTTCGGCAAGGACCTCGCCTCGGCGGTGCACCTCAACGCCGTCGCCGCCCGTAATTTCCGCGAGCCGCAGATCTACCGCATCGACCACTACCTCGGCAAGGAGACGGTGCAGGACCTCCTCGTGCTGCGTTTCGCCAACCCGATCTTTGAGCCCCTCTGGAACCGCCGCCACGTGGACCATGTCCAGATCACCGTCGCCGAGGAGCTCGGCGTCGGCGGTCGCGGCGGCTATTACGACGGCAGCGGCGCGACGCGCGACATGCTGCAGAACCACACCATGCAGCTGCTCGCCCTCGTGGCGATGGACCAGCCCCGCTCCCTCTCGGCCGAGCACATCCGCGATGAGAAGGTCAAGCTGCTCGAATCCATCCAGCCTCTTCGCCTCGGCGCCGGCGGCGACGCCGTCCGCGCTCAGTACGGCGAAGGTCTCTCCGGCGGCGAGAAGGTCCCCGGCTATCTCGCCGAGAAGGACATCCCCGCGGACTCCGCCACGGAGACCTTCTGCGCGCTGCGTCTCTCCATCGAGAACAGCCGCTGGTCCGGCGTGCCGTTCTACATGCGTTCCGGCAAGCGCCTCGCCCGGCGCGTCTCCGAGATCGCCATCCAGTTCAAGCAGCCGGAGTCCGGTCTCTTCGCCGGCGACGCCCGTTACGACCTCGCCCCGAACCGTCTGGTGATCCAGATCCAGCCCGACGAAGGCACCACGCTCGTCCTCAATTCCAAGGTGCCCGGCCTCGAGCCGCGCACGCAGCCGGTGCGCCTGAGTTTCCGCTACGCCACGACCTACGGTTCCAACACGCCCGAGGCCTACGAACGTCTGATCCTCGACGGCATCGTCGGCGACCGCACGCTCTTCATCCGCGGCGACGAGACCGAGGCCTCCTGGCGCCTGTTCACGCCGCTCCTCCAGAGCTGGCAGAAGCAGGGCCGCGATGGCGTCGAGACCTACGCCGCCGGTTCCTGGGGCCCCGCCGGAGGCGACGCCCTGCTGGCCGCGCACGGACACGCCTGGCGCAACGCCGGCCGCTGATCATGGCCCATCCCCTGATCGACGCGTTGCCGGGCTTCCCGGCCAAGATCTCCGCCGTCCTGCCGTCGCTCGACAAGGCCTGGGCCGACGAGGGCGAGGACGCCGCGCGCGCCTCGCAGATGAACCTCGTGCTGATGTTCGGCGCGGGCGTCTCGCCCGCGGACGCGCAGGCCCGTTTCGACGAGGCCATCCGCTTCGCGCAACGTTATCCGTGCCGCCTCGTGGTCCTCGCCGCGCGTCCCGCCGCCGAGGCCGCCGCCGCGCTCGAGGCCAAGGTCAACGTCCTCTGCTTCTTCGATCCGTCCCGCCGCGGCAAGCGCTGCTGCGAGGCCTTGATGCTCGCCCACGGCGCGCCGACCCCGGAACTCGAATCGCTCGTCTCGACCTGGCTCGAGGGCGACCTGCCGGTCAACCTCTGGGCCCACGGCGTCACCGTCGAGGAGTTCAAGCCTTGGCTGAACTGGACCGCCCGCTGCCGCCGCGTGGTGGCCGATCGCTCGCTCGTCGGCGACGCGTTCTTCGCGCTGCCTTTCCCGAAGCCCAAGGCCGTGCGCGACCTCTCCGTCGCCCGCTGCCTGCCGGTCCGTCAGGCCCTCGGCCAGTATCTCGCCGCCCACGCCCCGGCCGAACTCGTGCGCGGGCTGCGCTCGGTCACGGTCTCGCACCGCGAGGGCATGCGCGGCGAAGCCCATGGCATCCTCGAGTGGATGCGTTCGTGCCTCACCCATTGCGCCGGTCTCACGCGCTCGCACCTCGACGTCACCTTCGCGCTTTCCGGCAAGCCGCCCGCGGGCGACTGCCTCGACGCCGAGTGGGTCTTCGCCGACGGCGCCCGCTTCTCCTGGGAGCATTCCGAAGGCTGCTCGCACGCCACCCTCGCGTTCACCCGCAGCCGCGACCACGCCAAGCTCACGCAGCGCGTCGCCTTCATGGGCGCGCCGGAAGCGTTGTCCGAAGCGGTGTTCTTCTGAGCGCGGCGCGCCCCGCGCGCGCGATTAAGGATTATGGATGCAGATAGATGATGAAAGATGGGGGATGCCGCCTGCTATCCTTCATGACGCGCCGTTCTCGCGCAGCCTGGCTTCCTGTCAGGGCTTGATGCTGTCGTCGTGGACGGCTAACTATCCGCATGGAAGCGACACCCCCGCCTCTTTCCGACGCCCGCGCGCGCCATGACTTGGTCGAGACTACTTGGTGGCTCAAGGTGCTGCTGGTCGCATTTGCCGTGGCCGGACTGGCTTCCTTGGTTTCCAACTCCATGCAACTGGCGCTTTTCTCACGCGGTTCCTGGACGCCGCAGCAGGGTGACGCCAATGATGCGCGGCAGGATTTGGTGAACATCATCGCGATCTGCCTCTATC
>JBDKKH010000220.1:0-2878 GCA_039796215.1 Verrucomicrobiota bacterium | reverse complement strand
AGACAACGCAGACAACGCAGACAACGAGAAGACCCTCTATGAAAAAAGGCTTCGCTCCGTCCGTGATTCTCGCGGTGTGTGCCGCGGCCGGTGGGTACTGGTTTGGCCAGCGACACCCCGCCAACCAGATTCCTGCCACGGCCTCCGTGACGGCAGCCGATGGCACCCGGTCGCCTGCCTCTGCCGGGAGCTCCTCTGGGCAGACCTCTCCCGCGACAGCGACCGACGCCTCCGAAACCGACACCCTGGGCCGACGCACGTTGGCCGAGGTTCAGGAGAGGCTGCTCGCGCTGAAAGGCGGTGGAGCCTTCGGGTTGAGCCTCCGCGAACAACGGGAGATGGTGAGGATCTTGGCCGATCTGGATGGTTCGGACATGCCGGAGATGTTGGAGTTCATCCGGAAGCAACTTCCAAAGAATCTGGGCGGCGAACTGCGCCTCCAGTTGCTCGCCCATTTGGCGGAGACCGATGTGCGCGGTGCTATGGCCTATGCCAAGGCCCTGCCCAGTTCAGAGGGCCGCGATGACTTGATCGCCTTGGTGGCTGGTATGTGGGCCGGTGAGGATGCCGCGGCGGCGGCGGACTGGGCTAAGCAGTTGCCGAAGGGTCGCTTGCGCGATCAGGTGTTGGGAGGTATCGTCGGAGCGATCGCCGGCAAGGATCCTGCGGCCGCTTTGGAACTGTCCGAGAAACTCGGCGGGTCGCAAAAACAGCAGTATTTGCATTCCATCTTCTCGGCATGGGCGGAGAGAGACCCTGCTGCCGCAGCGACCCGGGCGGCGGGCCTCAATTCCCGAGAGGCGCGAGCCGACGCCTATCAAGCGATCTCACCGGCGTGGGCGCAGAGTGATCCGCAGGCAGCCATAGAGTGGCTCAAGACCCTGCCCGAAGGCGACGGAATGCGGAACGCCCTGTTTTCGGCGAGCGGCCCCCTGGCGGAGGCCGATCCCAAGCTCGCCGCCGAATTTGCCAATACCTTGCCGAGAGGGCAGGTGCGCGATTCCTTTTTGGCCATTGTCGCCGGTCAATGGGCGGAAGCCGATGCCGCGGCGGCCCTGGCCTGGGCAGAGAAACTACCGGAGGGACAGAACCGACAAGATGTCCTGAATGTGGTGAGTAGGCAGTGGGCCCAGAAGGATCCGAAGGCGGTGATGGCCTACGCCCAAACTCTTCCCCAGGGCGACCAACAGAACTCCTTCATCGCGCATTCGGCTGGCGAATGGGCCCAGCGCGACCCCGCTGCGGCGCAGGCCATGATGCAAAAGCTGCCCGAAGGCGCCTCCAAGGATTCCTTTGTGGAGGGTTTGGTCTCCGGCATGGCGCAGAATGATCCGGCGTCGGCTGCCTCGTATGTGGCCACTCTTCCCGAGGGAAAGGTCCAGAACTCTGCGGCCGCTTCGGTGATCGGCCAGTGGACCTCGACCGATCCGGCCGCCGCTTCGCAGTGGGCGGCGGGTTTCAAGGATGAGGCGCGTGAGCAGGCACTGGATGCGGTCATCCAAAGATGGGCCAGCAACGATCCCGAGGCCTCGGCGCGTTGGCTGTCGGAGTTGCCCAACGACGCGGCGAAACAGACGGCCATCAACACTTACCTCGGCCGGCTAACGTACCAGTATCCCAATCACGCCGCGACCGTGGTTGAGGGTATGACGGATGAAAGCCAACGCCATTCGTCCATCAGCAGGATTTTCCATGCTTGGAAGCGCTCAGATCCGGGGGCGGCCGAACAATGGCTCGGGACCACCTCCCTGCCCAAGGAGCAGATCCGAGGGATGCTGGGCAAAGGCAAGGACTAGAGGCCCCGCCGTTGGTGAGTTGCTGGCCCTGACGCGAATGCTCCCGCTTCAACCGCACGGAGGTTCTATCTCTATCCACTCGCTTGGTCTATCCACTCGCTTGGCTGGCCTACCGGCCTCGGCCGGCGCCGCGCGCTAATCTCGGCGTCGGTTCGCCAAGGTTGAGTGGTTTTTGGAATTGGCACCGGGTATTTTTCTGAGCGGAGCCGGCGAGGCTAGGCACAAAAAACGGACGACGCGGCGCGGTCACCACCCCTCGCGGGCCGAGTCTTCGGGTCCATGGCTCTGGGGTGAGGAGTTGTGCTCGAGGAGGACCCGCTGGATGAAGGCCCTCCAAATCTCGTCCGGGCTCCAGACCTCGAGCATGGGGAAGCCCGCCTCGGCCTCGGTGTGACCGAGCACCCGCCGGCGGTACAGGTGGATGAACGCCGACGCGCGCATGTTCTTGGCGCAATGCACCCAGACCTTCCGACCGCGGAATCCCGCCAGGATGGCTGCGAATTGGTGGAACTGCTCGGGCTTGGGATCCTCCCAGAGCACCGGGATTTGGACGTAGGCGATGCCCAGGCGTGTAACCCGGTCGGCCTCATCGGCCAGAGCCCCCGGTGAGGTGGGGAGGGCCAGGTTGATGACGGCTTGGATTCCCAAGGCGGGCAGCTGGTCGATGTCCCGCTCCGAAAGCTGGCCCGAGGACCACAGCCAATCGAAGACCTGATGAGTGTTTTCTGCGTCCATGACCAATTCTGAGATCCAAGCTGCCTTCCGATGATCGCAGAGACAAGGGGCCCGGCCATCGACCAAAGGGTTCGAGCGGGGGTGTTCCGGACCAACGGAGTGCCAGGAGGTCTAACCGATATCGAACACGGACCTGGCAACCGCTTGGGTCGTCAAGTGACGGCCGCGCCGCAGGCGCAGAAAGGGTGGGTGGCTGAGGAGGATTGCTCAGGACTCAGCCTGGGCATGAATCGCACCCGGATCACGTTGCTCTTCAGGTCCATGTTCAGGACCCGGTGGAAGACGTGTGCGACCCTTAGCAGTCGCTTCAAGGGATCCGCCGTTCCACACTCTTGTGCCCAGTAGTC
>JBDKKH010000219.1:0-5092 GCA_039796215.1 Verrucomicrobiota bacterium | reverse complement strand
GTCGACGGCGGCCTTCTGGACGGCGTACTGGGCGCGGAGGTCGCGATCGTCGAGGGTGAGGATGGCGTCGCCGGCCTTCACCTTGTCCCAGACCTTGACGTGGACCTTGGCGACCGTGCCGGAAGTCGGGGAGCCGAGGAGCGTGTTTTCAGCGACGGCTTCGATCAGGCCCGCGGCGGCGATGAGGCCGTCCTTGTCACGCGTGGCCGGCTCGTAGGGCGGCGGCTTGATGGGCGCTTCGGTGGCCGTGCCGCGGGTGAGCTGCAAGGCGGCGCCGGCGCCGGCGAGGGCGAGGGCGAAGAGCAGGATGCGTTTCTTGAACATAAGGGGAATCAGAGGTGCGTCGTGTCGAGGAGCTTCGGGTCGTCGACCACTCGGCTGATGCGGCCGTCTTCCATCTCCGCGATGCGGTCGGCGAAACGGAAGATGCGGTGGTCGTGCGTCACGACGACGACGCAGCGTTCGGGCGAGCGGGAGAGGTCGCGGACCATCTGCATGATCTGCGCCCCGGTATCCTTGTCCAAGGCCGAGGTGGGTTCGTCGCAGATGAGGAGCGGCGGCTCGTGGACGAGGGCGCGGGCGATGGCCACGCGCTGCTGCTGCCCGCCCGAGAGCGCGTTGGGCCGGCCTTCCTCGCGGCCCTTGAGGCCGACCTTGTCGATGATGGCCCGGGCGCGTTCACGCGCTTCGTCGTAAGGACGACCCTGGATCAGGAGGGGCACCATCACGTTCTCTTCGACGGACAAGGTGGGGATGAGGTTGAAGGACTGGAAGACGAAGCCGAGGTTCTCGCGGCGGAAACTCGTGAGCGCCTCCTGGCCGAGGCCGTCGAGGCGCCGGCCGAAGACCTCGATGGTCCCCGCCTGCGGCGTGAGGGTGCCGGCGATGACCGAGAGGAGCGTCGTCTTGCCGCAGCCGGACGGACCGACGAGCATGATGAGTTCGCCGCGGCGGGCCTCGAAGTCGGCCTGCTTGAGGGCGACGACGCGGTTCTCGGGCGTCCCGAAGAACATGTCGACGCCGAGGGCGCGGACGGCGACGGTGTGGGCGAGGTGGCTCATCCGCGGAAGACGGAGGCGGCGTCGACGCGCGACACCTTGATGATGCCGATGAGGGCGGAGACGAAGCTGATGCCCAGGACGAGGGCGAACGTCGCCCAGAGGATCTGAGGGAACATCACGAAAGGGGGCATGCCCTTCTCGATCATCACCCGGCCGATGGCCTGCGCCATCCCGGCGCCGAGGCCGAAGCCGATGAGGCCGGCGGTGAAGGCCTGCACGAAAAGCATGCGGGCGATGACGCCCATGCCCGCGCCCATGGCCTTGATGGCGGCGAAATATTTCAGGTTCTCGAGCACGAAGGAGTAGAACGTCTGGCCGGAGATCGCGATGCCGACGAAGAGGCCCAGCAGCACCGCGGTGCCGAACGAGAAGGGGATGCCGGTGTTGGTCCAGAACCACCAGAAGGTGTTCCGGGCGAGGCTGCGCTCGCCCCAGCTCCAGATCACCGTGTCCGACGTCCAGGCCTTGAGCCCGGTGTCGCGCTCGATGCGCTCGCAGAGTTCGGCGGGCGGGACGCCCTTCTGAGGCTCGACGAGCATGAAGCTCAGCGTGCGTCGGGCGCCGAGCGTGTAGCCCTTGGCGCGGTCATAGGTCGTGTAGACGAACGGCCCGCCCGTGAAGGCGCGCCGGACCTTGCAGATGCCGACGATGCGCGCCTGGATGTCGTTGACCTCGAAGGTGTCGCCGACCTTGAGCGGGGTGTTCCGGGGTTTGCCGTCCGGGCCGACCCCCATGCGGCCCATCAAGGCGGCGCCCCATTCGTCGACGATGACGGTGTCCGGCAGGCGGAGGTCCTCGATGCGCCCTTGGGTCAGCACCGCGGGCGCGCCGGCGAAGGTGTCGGCGTCGATGCCGACCAGCGTGATCAGCTTGAAATTGCCGTCCTGCATGCGCGCCTGGACGAACGACGTGTGCAGCGGGGCGGCCCAGGCGACGCCGTCGACGGAGCGGACGCGGCCCAGATCGGTGTCGCGGAGCGGCTTCGCGTCGTTGACCTGCTCGACCATCGGATCGCTGACCCAGACCTGGGCGCGCACGTTGACCATCGGCGTGTAGGTCCAGCTCATGATCCCGAAGAAGACCGAGCTCTGCTGGGCCATCAGGAGCGCCGAGAAGGCCAGGCCGCACAGGAGCATCGCGAGCTTGGCGCGGTCTCCGAAGAGCATGTTGAGGGCGAGGCGATACATCGGACGACGGCAGTGTCACGCCAACGAGCGTCGCGTCAACGGGAAGTCAAACGGCCCGGACGATGTCCGGGCCGCGCGGGGGGAGACCGGCGTCGGCCGGCTTACTGGGTGACGACCGCGGCGGCCGGCAGCTTGACGAAGTTCAGCTTGAACCACTCCGGACCCCAGGAGGCGTTGACGGCCCAGGCGGCGACGAGCAGCACGAGGGCGATCGAGAAGCAGCGGACGACCTTGGTCTTGTCCTCGCTCTTGGCCGAGGCATGGAGGAGGCCGACCGCGCCGAGGGCGAGGATGGGGTGGAACCAGGAGATCGGGCGGGCGGTCTGGAAGAAAGCGACCAGGCCCACGACGAGGTTGATGTCGACGAGGACGGCGACGATGCGCTGGAGCACCGGCTTCGGGCCCTTGGTGAGGGCCACGACGATGACGGCGAGGATGAGGACGAGCAGGAGGGAGCCGTAGTGCTTGTGCGCGGTGAAGAGCGGATTCATCACCCCACCTTGGGCCGCCCCCGGACCGATTCAAGCCTCCGTACGCCTATTTAGCGCTCCTCCGGCAGGACGCTGCGGAAAAGCCCGGCGGCGAGGGCCGCGCCCGCGAACTGCGCGGCGATGTCGCCGGCGACCCGCGGCGCGACCTTGGCGAGCAGCAACGATTCCGTGACGAGGGCTTTGGCGCCGACGGTGTCGTCGAACAAGGCCTCGACCCATCCCCGGCAGGCGGTCAGCAGCGAGGTAAGCGGGTTCACCAGCGGGGCCAGCTCCGCGAAGGCGCCCACGATGCCGAGCCAGGCGAGCCCGATCGCCAGGCCGAAATAGCTGTTGCCGGCGGTGCGGCGCGAGGTGGCCACGACCAACACGACGGCAACCAGCAGGAACGAGCCGAGGCCCTCCGAGACCATGCTCGCGAACATCCCGTCGTAGGGCGACAAGGCCAGGTTATCGAGCGCTTCCTTCGCCCGCTCAGGGGACGATTCCTGCAGGAGGCAGGCGGTCAGCAGCGCGGCGGCGCCGGCGGCGAGCTGCACGGCGAGATAAAGCCAGAGAGCGCCGGCGCCCAGGCGTCCGCGCAACCGGAAGGCCAGCGAGACGGCGGGGTTGAAATGCGGGAAGGCGACGGGCGCCGCGCAATAGACCAACGCCGCGAGCAGCGCGGCGGTCGGCAAGGGGGACGCGCCGAGCAAGGCCGCGAGACAGAGGAAGAAGACGCCGACCGCTTCAAGGATGAGCTTATTTCGCATGAGTCGTGGGAACACGGGCGCGATCGGCGAGCCAGCCCTCGCTGAAGATGGCCATGTCGTCGGAGCCGGGGAGACGGCGATACCGGAACTTCATCTCGCGGGCGGTCTCCTCCTGGGCGGCGAGCAGCGCGGCCAGGGTCCCGTGCAGCGGCGTCTTCTGGTTGCGGTCGTCGACGAGCCAGAAGCCGACCTGCCGCCCGTCGACCACCTCGTTGTTGTAATATTGCCAGTAGAGGACCAGCGCCGGACGCCACGCGAGGAACTTGCCCAGCAGCTCGCGGTTGCGGCGCTCATGCTGGACCCCGTCGGCGCCGCAGGCCTGCCACGACAGCCCGCACTCGCCGATGAAGACGCGCTTGGGCGGCAGGCCGGGCTTGGGGGCGATCTGCGCGTTGACGTAATCCAGCGTGGCCCGGACCTCTTCCGCCGGGAGCAGCTGACAGTCATAGGCGGAGTAGGAGACGAAATCGACTTTGATCTTGGGAAGCACCGCGTTGACCATGCGACGGCGGCCGTCCTTCATCGCGTCGCGCACGCGGTTGACCTCGGCGTAGGTGAAGACGCGGCATTTGGCGTAAGGCACCTCGGCGCGCGCGTCGTCGACGGCCTTCTGCCGCACGTTGAGCCACTCGACCATCGCCTCGCAACGCTCGGCGGGCGCGTCTTTCTTCACGTCCCGGTCCGGCAGGAGATACCAGTCGCCTTCCCAGTGGCCGAGGAAGAAGGATTTTCCGGCGGTGTCGTAGCGCGTGAGGAGATCCTTGGCGAAGAGGTACGTCGCGTTGTATTCGCGGCGCTTCATCTCGGGCGTGAGCCCGCCGGCCCAGGCCGCGTTCGAGCGATACCAGAGCACGTAGTGCGTGAACGGCATCGCGATGTAAGGCGTCAGCTGCCCGCCGGCGACCGCGTTGATCTTGAGGATACGCGAGCCCATCTCGCTGATGCCCTTGGCCGCCTCGAGGACCGCCTCGTCCTTGGTGAACTTGTAGGCCGGGGCGAACGCCTGCGTGCCGACGACCTGCGGGAACGCGTCGGGCAATGTCGGCACCGCGGGGAGCGGCGTCATCTCGAACTGCTGGGTGGGTCGCTTCTTCGCCTGGGCGGACAGCGCGAGCGGGGCGAGCAGAAGAACTCCCAGAAGGAGACGGGGAATTGAACTCATGGGGTGAACCTCAGTCCGAGGCGCTTGAATTGTCCGTGAGCCGCCCGCTTCCTTCAAGCCCGTTCCCACCCACACCATGAGACCCACCCACGCCCTCCTCGCCGTCACGCTCCTCGCTGCCGGCCTCCACGCCCGACTCCTCGCCGCGCCCGCCGCGCCCGCGGAAGCACCCGCCAGCGCGACGGCGGATCCGGACCACGTCCGGCTGGTCGCGGCCCGCAAGGCCGCGCACGACATCCCCGAAGTCGCGGCCGCGGAACAGCAGGCCAAGGCCGACCGCGCCCTGTCGGCCAAGGCCTATGCGGACTACAAGACCGCGCGGCAGCGTTCGCACGACTCCGAAGCCACCTATCGCAAGGCCTTCGAGGCGGCCCTGGTCAAAGTCGACGCCGGCGCCCCGGCCCTGCAGGAGAAGGAGCGCGCCGCCTTCCGCGAACGGATG
>JBDKKH010000218.1:0-6233 GCA_039796215.1 Verrucomicrobiota bacterium | reverse complement strand
GGCAGTCCAGGACGCGCGTGTCGCCGGGGCGTTCCTGGGGGAGCTTCCGGTCAGGCATGGTCAGAGCGAGTGATCCATGTCGAGCGCCGGAGCGTCGACCGAGGTCTGCCCGATGACCACGGCGGGCACGCCGGCCACGCTGGTGTGCGGCGCGACGTCCTTCAGCACCACGGAACCCGCGCCGATCTTGGCGCCTTCGCCGATGGTGATATTGCCGAGGATCTTGGCGCCGGCGCCGATGAGCACGCCGGAGCGGATCTTGGGGTGGCGATCGCCGCGGGCCTTACCCGTGCCGCCCAAGGTGACTTCGTGGAGGAACGAGACATTGTCGGCCACGACGCTCGTCTCGCCGGCGACGAAGCCGGTGGCGTGGTCCAGCAGGATGCCCACGCCGAAACGGGCCGCGGGGTGGATGTCCACCGCGAGATGCTCGGAGACGAGGGACTGCAGGTGCGTCGCCAATTCCTTGCGGCCTATTTTCCAGAGCGTGTGCGCCAGGCGGTGGAGGGAAATAGCATGGAAACCTTTGAACCAAAGGAAAGGAATGAGGGCATGCTCGGTGGCCGGGTCGCGCTCCAGCGTCGCGCGGATGTCGGCGCGCATCTGGGCCAGGACCTCACGGTCGGAGGAGACGGCCTCGCCGAGCACGCGGAGGACGACGGGGAGATCCTGACCGGTCGGCGTGATGCGCTCGGCCAGACGCTGGATGATCCCCGCGCCGAAGTCCTCCCGGTCCAAGACGTAACGGTTCAGCATCGGCGCCAGGGCCGGTTCGGCTTTGGCCACGATGGTCGCCCGCGAGCGAAGCTCGGACCAGAGAGAGGCCTCATTGGCGCAGACCAAAGCGATGGAACGAGCGTCAGCCATAGGATTGGCCTAAAGTCGGGCTTTTCCCTCTTTTTGGCAACCCATGAGTCGATTTCGTCGAAAAAGCCCGGGAAGCCGGCTTTCCGCTAACTTCTCCGCCCCGAAGGGGTTGAAATCCGTGAACCGACCCTTACAAAGAAATCCTCACCCCATGCGTATCCTCACCTCCCTCCTCGCCTGCCTCGCTTCCGTCGCGGCCTTCGCAGCTCCCGAAATCGGCCAGCCGGCTCCCGCCTTCACCGGCACGACCCTCGACGGCAAGACCGTCAGCCTCGCCGACTTCAAGGGTAAGACCGTCGTCCTCGAATGGTACAACCCCGGCTGCCCCTACGTGAAGAAGTTCTACAACGGCGGCAAGATGCAGGAATTCCAGAAGGAAGTCCTCGCCGCCGGCGGCGTCTGGCTGGTGATCAACACCGGCGCGCATAAGCTCGAAGCCGCCACCTATTACCCCGGCACGGTCGTCCAGGACGCCGACCAGAGCATCGGTCGCGCTTACGACGCCAAGGTCACCCCGCACTGCTTCGTCATCGATGGCAAGGGCGTCCTCGCCTACAAAGGCGCCATCGACAGCATTCCTTCGACCAAGGCCGCTGACATCGAGAAGGCCACCAACTACGTCCTCGCCGCCGTCAAGGCCGTGAAAGAAGGCAAGGCCCCGGAAGTGACCAGCACCAAGGCCTACGGTTGCGGAGTCAAGTACCAGAAGCTCTGAACCGGGCTTCGCCTCTCAGACAAAAGGGCGTCCGCCAGGACGCCCTTTTTCATGCCTGCGTTCCTCGGCTCAGGCGACGCCCGTCGCCTTGAGCAGTAGCGCGTGGACCTCGTCGTTGCGCAGGAAAGCAGGGAACAGCGCGGAGCCCGGGCCATAGGCGCTGAACTCCACCAGTTCGCTGGTGTGGTTGTTACCCGTCCAGCCGATGCCGGTGTACTTCGGCAGGATCGGGAGGAGCGTCTTGATGTCCTTGATGAGCAACCGGTCGGCCGTCTTGAATTCCAGCTTGGTCTTCTGGGCGACGAAATCGGTGAAGTTCTTCACGCCAGGCGCCTTACCCAGCTTGCCCATGAGCTCGAGGGACATGGTGAAACGCGTCGTGCGCATGAACGCCGGCGTGCTTTCGGCATAGACCGGGAGCGTCCCCAGGAAGTCTTCGGAACCAAGGCCGTTGAGCTGCAATCCGCCCGTGCCGTGGTCGGTGGTGACGATCAGCAAGGTCTCGGGATGGCGTTCGACATAAGCCAGCGCGACCCCCAAGGCGTCGTCGAAGGCCACCTGCTCCTGGATCGTCGCGGCCGGGTCGTTGCCATGGGCGGCGTGATCGACGCGCGCGCCTTCGACCAGCAGGAAGAAACCGTGCGGCGAATTGTCCAGGTTGCGCAGCGCCGCGGTCGTCATCTCGGACAACGTCGGGATACGCGCGGCCAGCACGGGATCATGGAGACGGTCGATCTCGAAAGGAAGATAGCTCTTGTCGAAAAGACCCAGCAGCGGCTTCGCGCCATCATAGGCCAGCAAGGCCGTCCGGTCGCCCGCGAAGACGTAGCCCGCCTGACGGTAGTCTTCCAGGAGCTCTTCGTCGAAATATTGCGTCCCGCCGCCGAGGATGACGTCGACGCCGTAGGTCAGGTATTGCGGGGCGATGAGGCCCTGCTTCGCACGAGCCGAGACGGTGGCGACGAAGCCCGCCGGCGTGGCGTGGGTGGCGGTGGCGGTGGTGACGAGGCCGGTGCGCTTCCGGGCGGCCTTCATCTTGCGGAACAAGGTCTCGGGCCGGCGGCCGTCGACGGTGACGTTGATGCTGCCGTTGGCGACGCGCTCGCCGATGCCCCAGCACGAGGCCGCGGCGGCCGAATCCGTGACCAGGCTGCTGGCGGACTCGGTCTCGCAGAGGCTGCGGACGACCGGCAGCTCCCGATACATGCCCATCCACCGGCTGGTCTGCTCCCGCACGCGCCGCAGATAGGTATGCGTGAGCGAGAGAGCCGAGATGTTCATGCCGTCCGCCACCATGAAGATGACGTTCTTGGCCTGGGCGGAGGCGGCGTTATCCCCAGCCTCGCGCGGCGTCGCCTCGAGAGCGGAAGCCGACGCGGCCCCGAAGACCACCCCGCCGAGGCCGGCGACCCGCAGGAAGTCGCGACGCGAGGTGGAATGGGGAGAACTCATGCTTGATGATGGGTGCCAAAACGCGTGCCGGGCAAAACTTTTCCCGCCCGACCCTGGAAAAGGCCGCTTTTCAGGCGGTCGGCGCCGCCGGGGCGGCCGGATTCACGGGGACATGGGCCTTCAGGCGGCGTTCGGCGACCTCGGCCGAGACCAAGGCGACGAATTCGGCCAAGGTGCGGTTGCCCTCGAAGGACTTGTCGGCACGGGAACGGACATTGACCAAGCCGGCCTCCTTTTCCTTGGCACCGACGACCAGCATGTGGGGCACCTTGGACATCTCGGCCCGACGGATCTTGGCGCCGAGCTTATCGGAAGAACCGTCGACGCTGCAGCGGATCTTGGCGGCCTTGAGGACCTCGGCCATGGCCTCGCAGTCGGCGTTAAGGTCGTCGTTGAGCGGGATCAGGCGCACCTGCTCGGGCGAGAGCCAGGTCGGGAAGTCCCCGGCGAAATGCTCGATGAGGATGCCGACGAAGCGTTCCATCGAACCGAACGGAGCGCGGTGGATCATCACCGGGCGGTGCGGCTTGTTGTCGGCGCCGTTGTAGGTGAGGTCGAAACGCTCGGGGAGATTGAAGTCGACCTGCACCGTGCCGAGCTGCCATTCGCGGCCGATGACGTCGCGGACCACGAAGTCGATCTTGGGTCCGTAGAACGCGGCCTCGCCGGGCTCCTCGGAGAAGGCGACGCCGAGGGTGGCCGCGGCGGCGCGGCAGGCGGCTTCCGCCTTGTCCCAGTTCTCGGCCGTGCCGGTATACTTCGCGGAGTCCGGATTACGCAGGCCGACGCGGACGCGATAATCGTTCAGGCCGAGGGTCTTGAGCACGACCTTGACGAGCTCGAGGCAGCCCAGGACCTCGGGCAGGACCTGGTCTTCGGTGCAGAAAAGGTGCGCGTCGTCCTGCGTGAAACCGCGGACGCGCGTCATCCCGTTGAGCTCGCCGGACTGCTCCCAGCGGTAGACCGTGCCGAATTCGGCGAGGCGCACCGGGAGGTCGCGGTAGGAATGCGGCTGCGAAGCGTAGATGCGGATGTGGTGCGGGCAGTTCATCGGCTTCAGCAGGAAGCCCTGCACGGTGCCGTCGGCCAGTCGGTTGGTGAGCTCGCCGCAACCGCAGCCCTCCTTGGCGAGCATCTCCAGACCCTCGCGCTCCACGATCGGCGGGAACTGCGCGTCCTGGTAGTAAGGGAAGTGTCCGGAGGTCCGGTAAAGGTCGAGATTGCCGATGTGCGGCGTGAAGACCTGCTTGTAACCCGTCTGGAAAAGCCGCTCGGAGATGAAGTTCTGCAGCTCCTGCCGGACGATGGCGCCGTTGGGCGTCCAGAGGACGAGCCCCTGCCCCACCTTCTCGTCGATGTGGAAAAGCTTCAGTTCCTTGCCGAGCTTGCGATGATCGCGCTTCTTGGCCTCTTCCGCCCGGGCCATGGCCTGCTCCAGTTCGTCCTTGGAAGCATAGGCGGTGCCGTAGATGCGCTGCAGCTGCTTGTTCTTCTCATCGCCGCGATGGTAGGCGCCCGCGATGTGCAGGAGCTTGAAGGCCTTGACCTGGGAGGAATAGCGGACGTGGGTGCCGGCGCAGAGATCGGCGAACTCGCCGTTCTTGTAGAAGGAGATGGTCTCGCCGGCAGGGATGTCGCCCAGACGACCGAGTTTGTAGGAAGTCTGCCCGCGCTCGCGGATGAGCTTTTCGGCCTCCTCCCGGGTGCACTCGAAACGTTCGAACTTCTGGTTCTCCTTGGAGATACGGCGCATCTCCTCCTCGATCTTGACGAGGTCTTCGGCGGTGAAGGCGTGGTCGAGGTCGAAGTCGTAATAGAACCCGTTGTCCGTGGGCGGCCCGATGTCGAGCTGGGCCTGAGGGAACAGGCGGAGCACGGCCGCGCCGAGCATATGGGCGGCGGAGTGACGGATCTCCTCGAGGGGAGTCATCTGCGGGCGGGAGGACATGGCGGAAAGGTCGCCTTCTCGCTAGGGACTCCCGGGGCCGAGGGCAAGGACGGAGGCGACCGGCCGCCCGACCGGGACTACTCCTTGACCAGCTCGAACCGCATCGTGACCACGAGCCGCATGGTCTTATCGACGGAGGAGACATCCACCGAGCCGTAATCCGACTCGTTCACCCTCCCCTTCGCGCTGATCTGGAAGACCCCTTGGGAGGCGTCGATGAGCGTGCCGACCTTGCTGCCCGAGCCGGCCACGAGCACGTCGGCCCGGCGACGCGCGTCCTTGGCCGCCGCCTCGAGGAGTTCCTTCTTGGAGTCGTCGAATTTCAGGACCCGGAAGACGGGGTTGTGGCGGTCGAGCTCCACGTCCTGACCCAGCGCGATCTCCTGCTGGGTCAGCTTGGCGACCGCGTCCACCTTGGGGGAGCGGAGGAGGAAGCCGCTGCTGATGAAGTAGTCAGGCACGGAGCCACGGGCCGACTTGCTGTAATCGACGTGCGTGGCGTTCGGACGGGCCGGCTCGAGACGCGTGACGGAGACAGGGCGGGTCTCGATCTCTGCTTCGGTGAAACCGGCCTGGACGAGCAGGCTTCGGAAAGCCGCGCGCTGCGCCTCCAGCGCCGCGCGCCCGGCCGCCAGATCCGTGCCGCGCCAACTCAGCAAGCCCGCCAGTTCGCCTTCATCCGCGCGGAGGTCCTGCGTGGCGACTCCCTTGACGGTCACCTCCGGCCGGGCGCTGCGCACCTGGGCGATGGCCTTGGAAAGTTTATCTGCGGCGACGATGAAACCCATGGCCAGAGACGCACCGAGGAGCAGGAAGGCCAGACGCTGTGGCGCCGAAGAGGAAGACATGCGTCAACATGGCTTCGGCCGCTCACCGAGTCAACCGCCGCCCCGTTCAGGCCTTCTTCAAGTCGTACCCGTCCTTGCGGTCCAGCATCGTCCAGCCGAGGGCGGCCAGCTCCTTGCGCAGCTGGTCGGCCGCTGCGAAGTCCTTGGACTGCTTGGCGGCCCAGCGGCGGGCGCCGAGTTCGGCGACGTCGGGCGGGAGCGCGACTTCGGCCTTAGGGGCGTAGAGCTGGAGTCCGAGAGCGAAAAGGAGCTTGGCCAGACCGCAGACATCCTGACGGGCCTGCTCGGCCGAAGGCTCATCCTTTTCGGCGAGCACGGTAAAGACCTGCCCAAGGCAGCCCGGGATGTTCAAGTCGTCCTGCAAGACCTCCCAAGCCTTGGCGAAGCGACCCCAGGAGGTCTG
>JBDKKH010000217.1:0-2765 GCA_039796215.1 Verrucomicrobiota bacterium | reverse complement strand
GAAGAACGCGACAGCGCCGGCGTGACCGACGACTACGTCCGCCTCTCCGTGGGCATCGAGGACATCGAGGATATCCTCGCCGACCTCGAGCAGGCCCTGGCCAAGGCCTGAGCGTCACGTCGTGGACACGCAGGGGCGGGCCAGGCGGCCCGCCCTTTTTCATGCCCGCGCCTTCGGTCGGTCGAAGTCGTGGTATTCCAGGAACTGCCGGGCGCCTTCGTCGCCCATGTAGGCGGCCAGGAGCTTAGGGTCCGTCTGTGTGAGGTCCACGACGATGAGTCCGTCGAGGCAGCCTCCGAAGCCTTCGTCCACGTTGAACGCGATGAGGCGGCCGTTGAGCTTGAGGTAATGCTTCAGCAGCACCGGCACGGCCTTGGCGTCGGGCTCGAGGTCGCTCACGAGGCTGGAGACATGCTCGAGGTCGAAGGCGCAGCGCTGGAGCACGTCAAGGTCGGCGTCGCGCAGGCTCATCGAGCGGGGCGGGTTCTTGGCGCGGACCAGAGGCAGGAGATCGTCGGCCGAACGGTTATGCCGCAAGTAGGAAAGGATGAGTTCCTTCGAGGCCTGGCCATATTCCGGATTGATGCTCACCGGTCCGAACAAGAGATGGTATCTGGGGAAGCGCACGACATAGCGCCCGATACCCCGCCACAGCAGCGGCAGGCTGGTCGGCTTACGCTGGTATTCCGGACGGATGAACGAACGGCCCATCTCCAGCGCGGGATCCATCCGGCGGAAGAAGTCCCCTTTGAATTCGAAGAGCGTCGAGGTGTACAGGCCGTGCTTGCCCTGCAACGGCAGGATGCGGTCGGTCGGCCCGAGCCGGTAGCCGCCGACGATCACGGAGGCCCGGTCGTCCCAGAGCACGATCTGGTCATACCAGGCGTCGAAGGCGTCGAGGTCGCAGTCCAGGCCGGTCCCTTCGGAGACCGAGCGGAAGGTGGTCTCGCGCAGACGGCCGACCTCGCGCAGGGTGTGCGGCAGATCCTTGCCCAGGAACCGATAGACCTTGAAGTCGCCGCTGGTCAGGAGGAGGTCCTCGGGCGGAAGGCTCTGCAGTTCGGCGCGCAGCAAAGAAGGATTCACCGGAGGGATGATCGGCGCCTGAGGGGCCGCCAGCCGGGCGGCCGACGCTTTGTCCTGGGCACCGCGGCTGGCCAGCAGCTCGCATCGCAGGCGCAGGAAGCTGGTGGCCTCCTCATCGTCCGGATGATCCGCCAACTGGACCGGAGTCACCGGATTGGCGGTGCGGAGACGGATCACCTTGCCGCGATGGTAGAGGAACTCACGCAGGAGAAGCATGGTCCGCAGGCGGGGATGCGCCAGTCCCAGGGACTGGAAGAGCCCGGAATTGCGGCCTTCGATCCGCAAAGGCAACAGCGACGCGCCGACCTTGCGGGCCATCCGCACCACCTGCGGCGACCAGACCGGATCGTCGACCCGACGCGACCGGAGACGCAGGCTCGAGACTTCGCCGGCCGGGAACGTCAGGATACAACCGCCCGCGCGGAGGTGGGCCAAGATACGACGCGTGCCGGCGATGTTCCCCGGATCGGAAGCCTCGGGACTGAAAGGGTTGACCTCGATGAGCCACGGACGGATGCCCGGGATGCGGGCCAGCCAGCGGTTCCCGACCACCAAGGTGTCCGGTCGGGCGCGCAGAAGGAAATCCATCGACACCAGCCCGTCGGCCAAGCCGTGCGGATGATTCGCGACGACGACCAGCGGCCCCGAGCGGGGGATTCGCGCGAGGCACTGCTCGCTCCACACGTTGCTCAGACCAGCCTGCTCCATCGCCGAGGTGAAGAAATCCGGCCGGCCGGCGGCATGGATGCGCTCAAGGAAAGCGTCGAAAGCCCGAACCTTGAAGAAGCGGTCGAGCACGGGCTCCGTCCAGGCCAGCGGACCGAGATCGGCCTTGAGTTCGTCGGTATTACTGAGGGGGCGCGGAGGTGACATCCATGGCGATGATGCCACGGTTGTGCGTACACCGGGGGTCGGCCCCGTGACAATGTGGTGTCAGTCCGCCGCGAACCCGAAGAAATCGCGGGCGTTACGCGTCGCGACCTCGGCGACCTCATCCGTCGGCAAGCCCAGCAGCTCGGCGGCCTTCGCGCAGATCTCCGGCAGGCAGGCAGGCGTGTTCTCCTTGCCCCGCACCGACTGTGGCGCGAGGTAAGGCGCATCGGTCTCCAACATCAGCCGGGCGAGCCCCTGCGCTTTGAGGGCCTGCCGGACCTCCTCGGACTTCGGATAAGTGATGATGCCCGTGAACGACGCGCGCCCACCGCGCTGGTTAAGCTGACGGACCTGATCGGGGCCTTCGACGAAGCAGTGGAAGACGACCTTGCGCCAGTCGACACCGCTGGCGTCGATCAGGCGGACGCAGTCATCGAAGGCATGGCGCGAATGGATGACCACCGGGCAACCGAACTGATAAGCCAGCATGAGCTGCCGACGGAACGCCTCCTGCTGCCAGACCTTGAGGCGCTCGGCCTCGGCGGGATCGGCCGGGAGCCGGAAATAATCGAGGCCGATCTCACCGAGCGCGGCCGGCGGCACGCGGTCCGCGAAATAAGGAGGAATCGCGGCCACGATGTCTTCCCAGCCTTCATCGACGTGGCACGGATGCAGTCCGACGGTGTGCCGGAAGAAATCGGGCTGGGCCGAGGCGAGCTCGCGGTACTCCGACCAATCTTTGAGGTCGGTGCCGATGGCTACGACGCCCTCGACCCCGGCGTCGCGACACTCCCGCACCCACGCGG
>JBDKKH010000216.1:0-2742 GCA_039796215.1 Verrucomicrobiota bacterium | reverse complement strand
GCCACATGCGGTAACCGAGCGCCGCGGTGTGGAGGATGAAGCAGAGCACCAGCAGGCGGTAGGCCCAGGCACGCAGGTTCTCGGAGGACGTCAGCCAGGAGGCGAAGACCATGAGCACCGTGACGGCGTAGGCGATGAGCAGCCAGTAGAAGGGCTGCAGGCGGCCGAAGGCGGCTTCAGCTTCGGTCTTGTCGGTCCAAGGCCCTTTCAGCGAGGCCGCGATGGCGGACGCGAGGCGCGCGCAATCGTCGTCCTTGCCCTCGCGCCAGGCCGTCGAGAAGTCGGCATAGCGGGTGATCAGTCCGTCCTCGGCGAGGCCGGCGCGATGCGTCTTCTGGTCTTTGATGATGCCCAGGAGGGAGCCGCCGAGATTATCCCAGCGCTCGACGGAATCAGGCTGCTTGGGCGGCATGAGTCCGATCACGCCTTCGCGTTCGAACTCCTGGTAACGCTCGACGAAGGTCCGGACCGTCTTCTGGAGTTCGGGGTCGAAAGCCTGGCCGGAGCCGCCGTTGAGACGGCTGGCGTTCATCTCCGCCAGGGCGCGGTTGAGCGCGCTGATCCAGGCGCCGTATTCGCGGCGCGGGGTGACTTCGGCCGGGAGGTCGCCGGGGACGAAGGCCATGCTCAAGGCGGCGTATTGACGGGCGGCGCTTTCGAGGTTGAGCAAGGCGCGGTCCTCGGCGTCGCGGTCGGCCTGGGGGCGCTTCCGGGATTTCTCGGCGGCCTGGCTGAGTTCGGCGCTGTTCTTGAGGATGCCGTCCCAGCTGACATAAAGGCTCTTCTCGGGGTCGCCGCCGACGCGCCTGAGGACGTTGGGGTGCTCCACCCGGAAGGTCGGGAGGTGCCGGGCCGCCGGGGCGCGGAAGGAGACTTCGATCAGCCAGTCGGTCGCCGAGACCGCGCCACCGGTCAGGCGGACGGGACGCTTCTCGAGCATCGCCTGGAGCGTGGCGTCGAGGGCGGGCAGTTCCTTGGCGATGGCCGCGCGTTCTTCGGGCGTCCAGCTGGACGGACGACGGCCGAAGGCCACGCGCTCCGTTTTCGAGAGCGCGACCGACGTGCGGGCGCGCATCTGGAGGAGCGACCCCGTGGCGAGGGTCTCGATCGGGATGATGCGTCCGCCGCTCTGCACGGGGATGTCGCCGAACTCGCGTGAGTCCCAGCCGGCGTCCGCCGCCTGGGAGGTCGCCGAGAGCACGCCGAGCGCGAGGAGGGCGGCGGTCTTGGCCGCGCGGCCGCGGAGGAAGCGCAGGAGGGAGAAGCCGAAGTGCCAGACCAGGCCGAGCGACATCGCGGCGACGGAGACGTAAGGGATCAGCCAGCCGGGGTTACGTACGACCTGGAGTACGCTGAGGTCCTTGCCGTCCTTGGTGCTGCCGAAGCTCGACTGGAAGAACGTCAGTCCTGCGTGACGCAGCGGCTGGTTCATCGAGATGTTGTAGGCGAACGAGCCGGCGCCTTCCCGTATGGTCACGTCGCTCGCGAAGCGGCGCGGGGTGTTCGTCCCGGGGTATTTCTCGTGGGTGAACTTATCGAGCCGCAACGAGAAGGGGTGGTAGTAACGGACGCGGCGCAGGGAGAGCTGATAGGTCTTCCCGTCGTCCTGATGTTCCTGCGCATCGAAGTTCTCCGTCAGGTTGAGGTTCACGACCCAGACTCCGGCGGACTGGCCGCCTTTGAGCAGCTCGACGATCGCGGTCGGGGCGTTGGGCTTGTTGTCGTCGAAACTTTCCGGCTCCGGCTTGTAGCTCAGCTCGGTCCGGGCGCCGATCCCTTGGGTCGCTTTGATCGCCAGCCCGTCGGGCATCTGCGACTTGGCGCGCAGCATGGCGTTGGGGTGATAGGCGAGCACCTTGAGGGTGAAAGGCGTGCCGGGCAGCGCGACCGTGTCCGGCGCCTGCTTGGCGGCGATGGAGCGGAGGAGCGAATCGGGCACGACGACGACCTGGTCGGCTTGGGCGCCTTTCTCGACAAGGGCGAATTCGAACAGCCGGAACGCCTCGGAGTAGTCGCGGCTTTCGCCTTCGGGGACGACCATCGCGGATTCTTCCTGGTAGACCGCGGTGATGAATCCGCCGACCAGCAGGAGGAGGAGTCCGGCGTGGATGATGCTGATGCCTACCTTCGCGGCCGTGGCTTTGAAGTGTCGGAAGTGAGCGAAAGCCAGGTTGAGGATGAGCAGCGCGCCCAGGAGGAAGCCGCCGGGCAGGGGGACCTGCAGCGGGGCGGTGTCATCCATCGGGTAGAAGCAATACCAGGAGGTGAAGTAGACTTTCTGGACGTGCCAGACCCCCCAATGGACCTGCTCGAGCGTGCCCAGCAGCACGAGCAGCATCGACAGCACGAGCAGGGCGACGGTCAGCTTCAGCGAAGCGAGCGTGTCGAGGAGACGTCGGCCGCTGTCGGCCTTCTTTTCGAAATCAGTTTGGTTCACGGGAGGCGGGAGGCGGCGAGGAAGGAGGCCAGGGCGTCGCCATGGGCGGCGACGGCCGCGGCGTCGCCGCTCATCTTGAAGAACCAGGTCGCGCCGCCGTGCGGGGTCATGACCGCATCAAGCGCCTTCTTGCCGTCGGCCGAGACCATCAGGAAGCGCTGGCTCGCGATGTCGCCGACCTTGGCGGGCTTGGCGGCAGCGGCGATCTCATCCGGGCTGGCCGCGGGGAGTCCGAGCTGCCCTCGCCAGCGGTTGACGTTGGCGGTGAGGCCGCCGACGTTGCCGGGAAAGACGGTAACCGCGAT
>JBDKKH010000215.1:0-2539 GCA_039796215.1 Verrucomicrobiota bacterium | reverse complement strand
CGCTCGGCGCCATCGGCCTGGCCGAAGTCATCCCCTTCGTCGCCTCGGTGCTGTTCGCCGGTCACGTGGCCGACACGAACAACCGCCGGACCATCGCGCTGTGCGCCTTGGCCGTCATGGGCCTGCTGGGCTTCGCGTTGCTGACTCCGGACCTCGCGCGCGATTTCCCTTACCCGTTGGCGCTGCCCTATGGCGTGGTGACCCTGGGCGGCGTCGCCCGCAGTTTCCTGACGACGGCCCGCCAGGCGATGATCGCGGAGATCGTGCCCAAGCCGCTGCTTGGCGGCGGCGTACGCTGGCGTAACACCTTGTTCGAACTGGCCTGCGTCCTCGGACCGGCCATGGCCGGCGGCCTCTGGGCGCTGGGCGGCTCCGTCGCAGCCTACTCGGTGATGTCGGCCTGCTTCCTGTTCTCCTTCGGTGCGACGCTGATGATCAGGACGCCGCGCACGCTGCACCTCGCGGCCCGGGAACCGGTGATGCAGAGCCTGCGGACCGGCATCCGCTTCATGCTCGGGCGACGTCTGCTGCTGGGAACCTTCACGCTGGACCTCTTCGCGGTGCTCTTCGGCGGCGCGGTCGCGCTCCTGCCGATCTTCGCGGCGGAGATCCTCCAGGTCGGACCGATCGGACTGGGCCTGCTCCGCGCCGCGCCCTCGGTGGGGGCGGTGCTCGTCTCGCTGGTGCTGATCGCCCTCCCGCCGCTCCGGCGGGCCGGCCCCGCCCTCTACGCCTCCTTCGCGGTCTTCGGACTGAGCATCATCGGCTTCGGCCTTTCGACGTCTTTCGCACTTTCGCTCGTCTGCCTGTTCGTCTCCGGCGGAGCCGATGCGGTGAACGTCATCATCCGGCAGACCATCCTGCAGACGGGGACTCCGCCGGCGATGATGGGCCGGGTCTCGGCGGTGACCGCGGTGTTCGTCGGTTGCTCCAACGAGCTGGGCACGTTCGAGTCCGGCCTGGCCGCTCGCCTTCTGGGCACCGTCAACGCGGTCGTCTTCGGCGGACTGGCCACTTTCGGCGTGATGGGCCTGGCCGCCTGGCGCTTCCCGGAAATCTGGAGACTCCGGCGGATCGGCGAAGACTGAGGACGCCGGTCTTTGCTGGCTTGTCTCACCCGCGGGGCGAGGTCATAAGGATGCCACCCCTATGCGACCTGCCGCCAAAGCTGTCTCGGCCCTGCTGGCCTGCCTGACCATCCTCTGCTTCCACGCCACGGCCGCGGCCGAGGAGAAGAAAAAGGATTACGATGCGCAGTACGTTCTCGGACCGGACTCGCAGGAAAAAGCCGGCGTCCCCCGCGGCAAGGTCACCGAATACTTCCTGGAAGACTCGAAGACCTTCCCGGGCTACGGACGTAAATGGGCCCTCTATGTCCCCGCCCAGTACGACGGACGCACCCCCGCGGCGCTCATGGTCTTCCAAGACGGGATGGGCTACATCAGCCCGAAGGGCTCATGGCGGGCGCCGACGGTCTTCGACAACCTGATCGCCGCGGGGAAGATGCCCGTGACCGTGGCGCTTTTCATCGACCCGGGATTCCAGCCTGACCCGGAACGACCGAACGCGAGAGACGCCAAGGGCAAGCGGATCGGCCGTTCAAACCGGTCCTTCGAATACGACAGCGTCACCGACCGTTATGCGACCTTCCTCATCGAGGAGATGCTCCCTCTCGCGGAATCCAAGGGCGTGAAGCTGTCCGCTGACCCGTCCCGCCGCGGCATCGCCGGCTCCTCCAGCGGCGGCATCTGCGCGTTCAACGTCGCCTGGCATCGCCCGGACCATTTCAGCAAGGTCTTCACGACGATCGGGAGTTTCACCAACATCCGCGGGGTCCTTACGAAAGGCGCCGAGAAAGGCGGCGACCTTTTCCCGGAGATGGTGATGAAGGAGCCGAAGAAGGACATCCGCGTGTTCTCCCAGGACGGCTCCCACGACCTGACCAACCAGTTCGGCTCCTGGCCTGAAGCCAATCAGAAGATGGCGGCCGCCTGGAAAGCCAAAGGCTACGATCACAGGTTCGTCATGGGCGAAGGCACCCACGACCCGCGCCATGGCGGCATGCTGCTGCCCGAGGCGATGGCGTGGCTCTGGCGCGACGTCCGTTGAGCCGATGCGCCTGGCCTTCCTCCCGTTGTTCCTGCTCGGCGCCCTCGGCCACGCCGCCGAGACGGCTTTCCGGCCGCTGCTCGATCCGCAGCTGTCGCGTTGGGAGAAGTGGCTCGGACCGGTCCATCGTGCCTATGACCTTCCGGGCTATGTCCGCGGCGCCGGACCTAACGACGATCCCGCGCTGGGCCTCAACCATGACCCGCTGAAGGTCTTCACGACCCGGCAGCTCGACGGTGAGACGATCCTCCATATCACGGGCCAGGTCTTCGGAGCGCTGACCTCCCTGGAATCCTTCGACAACTTCCACCTCCGGGCGGAACAACGCTGGGGCCAGCGCCGCTGGGAACCCCGCCTGCAGGCGGTCCGCGACAACGGCATCCTGATCTTCTGCGTCGGCGAACACGGCGCCCAAAGCAGGTACTGGATG
>JBDKKH010000214.1:0-7316 GCA_039796215.1 Verrucomicrobiota bacterium | reverse complement strand
AAGGCATGGCCTTCATGTACGACGGCGACACCCAGATGCGTTTCTGGATGAAGGACACCCCGCTGGACCTCGACATCGCCTTCGTCGCCCGAGACGGCACCTTATTGGAAGTGCGGACCATGACCGCCGGGGATACCGAGACCACGTCGTCCCAGTCCCGGCAGGTCCGTTTCGCGATCGAGATGCGCGCCGGATGGTTTCGCGACTCCGGCGTCCGCCCGGGCGACAAGGTGCAGCTCGAAGACTTGCGCGCGGCCCTGACGGCGAGGGGCTTTGATTCGCGTCGTTTCCTGCCGTAAGGTCAGAGCGATCGCCAGAGGAGCAACGCGCCCGTCGCCAAGGCGAGCAGGCCGAAGATCAGGCCGAGGGCCGATCGTTCCGCCCGGGTCGTCCGGAAGATCCTCACGCCGCGGGCGTCAGGCGCGCGGCCGCCTCGCGGAGGAAGCCCGTCAGACGGAGCAGGAAGAACGGCGAAGGCGAACCTGCGACCACGTCGAGCGCCTGCTCGGCGGCCGCGATCTCGGCGTCGAGACGGCGGAAGGACTCGCGCCAGGATTCGGCGGAGATCAGCTTGCGGGCGTCGCCGCCGGCCCGCAGTTCCCGTAAGAAGCCCGGTCCGGAGCGGTCGCGTTCCAGGAGCATCGGCAGCGTCAGCTTGCCGCTGGCCGCGTCGGTGCCGAGCGTCTTGCCGGCCTTGGCGTCATCTTGCAGCAGGTCGACCAGGTCGTCGTAGATCTGGTAAGCGACGCCCAGATGCCGGCCGAAAAGCGAGCAGGCCGCGACGTGTTCGGGAGGGCGGCCGGCCATCAGCGCGCCGACCTGGCAGGCAGCCTCGAAAAGTTCCGCCGTCTTCAGGCGGATATGGCGGTGATAATCCTCGAGCGAGAGGGCGTCGCGGCCGCGGGAGAAGGTCTGGCAGACCTCGCCCGAGCAGACTTCGCGGGAGGCGCGGGCCACGATCCGGCAGAGCTCCGGCGTAGGGTGGTCGGCGGCGAGCACGAGGGCGTGGGCGAAGAGGGCGTCGCCGAAGAGCACGGCCGCATGGGCGCCGTGGGTCTGGTTCGGGGTGGCGCTGCCGTGGCGGGTGTCGGCTCCGTCGAGGACGTCGTCATGGACGAGCGTCGCGAGGTGGACCAGCTCCACGATGCCGGCGCCGCGCACGAGGGCGGCGGGAGGCGGTCCGCCGGCGCCCGCGCCGAAGGCGAGCAAAGGACGGAGCCGTTTGCCGGGGTGGGCGAGGATGTCGCGCACCATCGGCCGGACCTCCGGTTCGAACGCGAGTTCCTGCTCGGCGAGAAATGCTTCAAGGGCGGCGAAGTGGGCTTCGAGGCCGGCGTGCAACGGGGTGGACACGCCTCAACTTGCTCGCGATGTCCGGCAGGCGCAAGCGCAGGATGGCTTTCCGGGGGGAGGAAACGCCTTAGGGAATGAATTTCGTCTCGACGAAGAGAGCCTGCTTGCCGGTGGCGTTGCACTCTTCGCAGCTGATATGCTTGTCGAGCAGCTTGCCTCGTTGCGGTTCGCGCGTGAAGCCGAGGCCGCCACAGGCTTTGCAGGAGGTCTGTTCCAGCGTCAGGACCCGGAAATCAGCCCCCGCCAGGATGCCTTCCACGAAGCGGCGCAGTCCCGCGGGGCTGTCTTCGAGGCGGTTGCACTCCAGGAAGGCTTCGCGGCGCAAGGTCAGTCGGCGGCCGGTGAGGGGCGCGTATTCCGCCTTGAAGCTCAGGGATACCGTACCCGCGTGCATGCCCGTGATCTTGCCGGTATCGCCGACCTTGGCGGGCTTTTCGAGGAGCAGCACCGCCATCGTGTCGGTGCCGGCCGGCAGGGCGTCCGCGGGGCCCGCGGCCACCCAGGAACATTTCGCCAGGAAGCGATTATCGCCGAAGTCCTGGACCAGGAGGTAGTTGATCGAAGTGAGGAAGCCGATGGCCTTGCTCGAACCCGCGGGGGAGCCGTCGACGATGCGCTGCGTGGCGAAGATAGAGTAGAGGCGCTGGAGTTCCCGGGGAGTTTCGGTCGCCCCGAGCCGGTTGAGTTTCGCGAGCTGGAAGGTGCGGGTCGTCTTGGCCGTGGGCAAGGTCGCCGGACGGAAGGGGGCGATCGAGACGCCGTCTTCATCGGATTCTTCGTCGACGGGCGTCGGGGTCGGCGCGGGCGTCGGCGTCTTGGCGTCGGGCGTCTTGGTCGTGGCGGGCGGCGGGGTCGGCGCGGGGGCCGGCTCGACCTCTTCCATGCCTCCCTTGGGGATCTTTTTCCCGAAGAGGCTGGATTGGGCGGGCAACGTGGTCGTGGCGGCCGCCAGCAAGGCGAGAAGGAAGGTGAAACGGAGGGTCATCGGCTTAGTCAAGGGAGGTGAGGTCGCCTTCGGCGGGCGGAGGGGTGGACTTCGGCTTGGCCGTCGCGGCCACGCCGAGGCTCGGGGTCGAAGGGGTCACCGGGTCGACCGAACGGCGGGGGCGATCATCGTCGTCCGGCTCGTCTTCATCCAGGTCATCGTCGTCGAGGTCGTCGTCTTCCGGGTTAGGCTTGTCGCCGCGGGCCACCCGTTTGCGGCGGACGATGACCATCCCGATCGCGACCGCGGCCAGGTAGAAGCCGAAGAGGATGCCGGTCATCGCGAAGAGCGAGATCGGCTCCGCGATCGGCGTGATCATCGCGACCAGGATCATGATCCCGAACAGCATCCCGCGCCAGGAGCGGAGGAGGGTGCGGGGACGGACCAGTTCCAGCCACATCAGGATGATGAGGGCGAGGGGGAATTGGAAAGTCAGGCCCGTGAGCAGGCACATCATCACCACGAAGGCGTAGTAATCAGAAGCCTGCCAGGTGACTTCCATCTTCAGCCCTTCGGCGAAGTGCTGCCAGATCTGGATGGACATCGGGCTCAGCCAGAGGAAGGCCAGGGCGGCGCCGAGCAGGAAAAGGACGAGCGCCGCGACGCAGAAGGGAATCAACCCGCGCTTTTCGCGGTCGGTCAGCGCGGGGCCGACGAAGCGGGCCGTCTCATAGAGGAAGACCGGCGAGGCCAGCGCGACGCCGACGCCGAAGGCGGCGTACATGAGCACCTTCCAGACGCCCATGAAAGTGAACTCCTTGAGTTCGCCCATCGCGACGAGACCAGGGTCCGGCTGGCTGAGGATGAAGCCGACCGGGGAGGTCTCCGGGTGCTTGGCCCATTGCAGCGGCAGGCTGAGCAGGGCGGGGGTCTCGCGGTAGAAGATCAGGGCGGCGACCATGCCGACGGCGAAGACGCCGAGCACGCGCAGGAGCGATACGCGCAGGTCGTCCAAGTGCTCCAGGAACGACATCTCGCTCCGGGATTTATTGCGACGGATGAAGGCGGAAAGCATGGGTTAGTCCGGCCGGAGGAGGTCTTTGATCACGTCGAGGCTGAGGCCTGACGAAGCCGAGTCTGATTCGGTCAGCAGCTTACGCAACATCTCAGACTTGGACTTTTGCAGTTCCATCACGCGTTCCTCGATGGTGCCGGCGGCGATCAGCTTGATGCTGGTCACCGTCCGGGTCTGGCCGATGCGGTGGGCGCGGTCGGTGGCCTGGGCCTCGGCGGCGGGGTTCCACCAGGGGTCGAAATGGATGACCGTGTCGGCGCCCGTCAGGTTGAGGCCGGTGCCCCCCGCCTTGAGGGACATCAGCATGACGGGGATGGACGGCGTCGAGTTGAAGGTGTCGCAGACCCCTTGGCGGTCCTTGGTGGAGCCATCCAGGTAGCAGTAGGGGATGTCGCGGTCTTCCAGCGCTTCCTTGAGGAGCTTCAGCGCCGTCACGAAGGTCGAGAAGACCAGCATCCGATGGCCGGCGTCCTTGGACTCTTCGACGAGTTCGAGGAAGGCCTGGAGCTTGGCGGAGTCGGCTTCCGCCATCTTGGGGTCGAGGATGCGGGGGTCGGCGCAGATCTGGCGCAGCCTCAGCAGCTGGTTGAAGGCCGCCATCTGGATGCGGGCCTGGGTGGCGCCGCCCATCTCCATCTCGAAGATCTCCTGGCGGGTCGACTCCAGGATCTCGTCGTAGATCTTCTTCTGGTTGTCCTCGAAGTCGCAGTAGACGACCTGTTCGATCTTGGCGGGCAGTTCGGGCGCGACGGCCACCTTGGAGCGGCGCAGGATGTAGGGCGCGGCCATCTGCAGCAGGCGGTCGTCGTGCCACTTACGTTCCTCGGCCTGGACGCGCTCCTCGGGCTTGGGCAGGTAGCCCGGCATGAGGAAGCCGAAGAGGGAGCGGAGGTCTTCGAGGGAGTTCTCGACCGGCGTGCCCGTGAGGATGTAGCGGCCTTTGGCGATCAGCTGCTTGACGGCCTTGGCGGCCTGCGCGCGCGGGTTCTTGATGTTCTGTCCTTCGTCGCAGATGGCGGCGCCCCAGGTGATGAGCGAGAAGGCCGCGATGTCGCGCGCCAGCGTGCCGTAGGAGGTGATGACCAGGTCGAAGCGGCGCAGGTAGTCCTCGGCGGTGAAGCGGTTCTGGCCGTGGTGGGCGAGGACCTTGAGCGAAGGCGTGAAGCGCCGGGCCTCGCGGCGCCAGTTCTCGACGAGCGAGGCGGGGCAGACGACGAGGCAGGGGCCGTCCTCGGGGCGGTGCTGCCGGAGCGCCTCCATGAAGGCGAGGGCCTGGACCGTCTTACCCAGGCCCATCTCGTCGGCGAGCAGCCCGCCCAGCGAGTGGTGGTGGATGTGCCAGAGCCAGGCGACGCCGACCTGCTGGTAGATGCGCAGCATCTGGCCGAGTTCCGGGCGGATGGGCGCCGGCTGCAGCTTGGAGAGATTACGGATCGCGGCCGAGCGCTGGCTCCAGGTCTCCGGTGGCGCGAAGGCGGCCTGGAGCTCCTCGGCGATGGCGTCGGCGCTGGCGAGGTCGGCGAAGCCGATCTTCAGGTTGAGGTCCAGGTCGATGTCGCGCTTGGCTTCGCCGGTGATCCGCCGCTGCGCGTTGCGTATCGATTCCATCAGCTCCGGCGTGATGAGCCGGGGGCCGCGGTCGGTGTAGAAGAACATCCGCCCGCTGGAGAGGGCCTCCTGGATCACCTTGGGGGACTTGCCTTCGGGGTCGATGCCGATGGCGAAGCGGAAGCCGTCGTTCTCTTCGGACGCGTCGCACTTGGCCTTGGCAAGGTCGACGTTGCGGAGCGAGTGCTCGAGGTTGTGCGTGAAGAAGGCGGCGTTGTCCGTCATCAGCAGCTTGTGATGGCGGGCGAGGAAGTTGAGCACCTGGATGGTGCCGGCGAGATACCACTCGCGCGTGGTGGTCTCGAGGGTGAACCCGCTGCGCTGCAGGACGTCGCGGAGCTCGGCCACGGGGCCCGAGGACTGCTGCGGCAGGCGGATGCGCAGCCATTTCATCGAGCCGTCGACCCAGGGGCGGTCTTCGCGGCCGCGTTCCTGCGAGCGGACTTCCTGCTCTTCGGGGCCGTCGTCAGGCGTCTCCCCGGCGGCGTTGGTCTGCGGGGTGGAGGGCGGCTCGTCGAGGTGCTCGTGGACCTTGTCGAGCTGGTCGCCGTCCCACCCGAGCGGGGTCTCCGGCGCGTTGGCCATCCGGAAGATCCGCAGGCCTTTGCCGATGGCGAGGAGCTGGCGCAGGTGCCGTCGCGTGAGCGGGAGGATGCCCTGCAGCTTGCCGTGGCAGAGGTTTTCCAGGATCGCCAGGAAGAAGACCGTGTCCGCTTCGATGGTCCAGGCCTTGCTGCGGTCGAGGTTCTCGGGGGCGACCTGCGTCCCGTCGACGCGGAGTTCGAGGCGGCAGATGATCTCATCGCGCACGGCGGCCGTCGCGATATTGGGCGGCACGATGAAACGCACCTCGATGGGGGTGCCGCGTTTTTCCGAGAGGGTGAGGGATTTGAGCCGGGGTCCAGCCGGGGTCGTCTCCGCTTCCTTTGACTTTTCTTTCTTGGGGTCCGCCGTCTTCGCCTTCGTCGCTATCGCCGTCGCCGGCGTCGGTCTACCGGGCGGGGCGGCCGGCTTGGGCGGCGACGCGGGCTCGGCGGTCAGGTAGCCTTCCTTGATGGCCAGGGCGAGGTAGGCCGCCACGGAGTGGACGCACAGTTTGCGGCGGCCGACCGAAACCTCGCAGCCGCACTCGTTCCGCTGGAAGGTGACCGAGCGCAGGTTCCAGCGGGCCTCGCGGGATTCGGAGCCGTCGTCGACCAAGGCCTCGACGACGGGAGCTGTCCAGAGGGCTTTCTTGACCTTGCCCTTGGCGACCAGCTCCTTCGCGAGGAGCACGGTGGCGCCGCCCGCGAGATCGATGAGATCGTCTTCGGAGATGTTGGGCAACGGCTGACGCGGCGCCATGGTGAGGGTGTGCGGTGAAAGGCGACGTCCGAAAGGACGCGCCAAAGGAGAAAACCTGCGGGAGGAAGACGGGTCGCCTTAGACGGCGACGTCTTGGAGCGGGACTCCAGCGTGCATCTCGAAGATGCCTACGGGGGTCGTCGGACCTGTCATCACGATGGAATAGTCCTCCCCGATGCCAATGATAATCTGACCTCCCGGCATGTTTACCGTCAAATCCGCGTCCACGAGGCCCATTTTACGGGCTACGGCGGCCGAAGCCGAGGAAGACGAGCCCGAGGCCATGGTGTAACCGGCGCCTCGTTCCCAGATCTCGATGCGGACGTTACGGCGGTCCAGGATCTTCATGAACTGGACGTTGGTCCGGTTGGGGAAGTTGGGGTGGACCTCCAGGTGGGGGCCGTAGGTCTTGGCCAGTTCGGGGGTGAGTTCGTCGACGGGGATGACGCAGTGCGGATTGCCGACGGTCGCTGCCCAGTAGCGGAAAGTCTTGCCGAGGACGGTGATCTCTTCGCCGAGCACTTCGCGGTCAGGTCCGGTGTGCGGGATGACCGGCGCGCGGAAGGAGACCTTGCCCATCTCGACGCGGATCCGGTTGCCGCCTTCGAAGACTTCGCAGCGGACGACGCCGCCCAGGGTGTGCAGCTTGAATTCCTGGCCTTCCTGGATGCGCTTGGTCTCGAGGAGGTGGCGGCAGAAGATGCGGATGCCATTGCCGGACTTTTCGGCTTCGGAGCCGTCGGGGTTCAGGATGCGCAGGCCGAAGGCGCCGTCGGTGCGTTCGATCGGTCCGTAGAGGATCCCGTCCGAACCGAGGCCGAAGTGACGGTGGCAGACTTTGCGGATGGCTTCCGGAGAAAAGAGGGCGGGGCAGTCCTTGGGCTCGAGGACGAGGTAGTCGTTGCCGAGGGCGTGGTATTTGGCGAAACGCATGGTCGTCTTCTGATTGGGCTTTCAGGGCGGGTTTGGCAAGCAAGGGGTGGCATATCTGTCGGCTTGGTTTCCGCCTCG
>JBDKKH010000213.1:0-7771 GCA_039796215.1 Verrucomicrobiota bacterium | reverse complement strand
CCCGGAAGTACGGCGGAGTCCCGACGATCCGCCGCCCGATCTCGGTCTGACGCTCCCTGATGAGCGCGAGCTGGGCCTCGTCCAGCCCCTGGGAGAGAAGGACGGCGTCGTTCGCGGTGTTGAGGTTGGCCTGGGGGAAGACGTACAGGCTGACGCAACCTTGGAATGCGCGGAACAGCGGCGTCGCCCGGCCTTGGGCGTCGAAGAAGAAATCCTTGGCGACGCCCATGGCCCGGAACTCCTCGAAGTTCCGGATGGGTCGCCGCGCCGGACGGTACGAGAGGGCCGCGCGCTGGTAGGCGGCGTCGGCGGCCTCTTCTTCGAGCGACTCGTACGACTTGCTCTGCCAGGCGACGATGGCGTCGGCGACGCGTTCGCCGTCACGTTGTTCGAGGCCGAGCGTGTAGAGCAGCCTGACAAGGTCGTTCTTGGACAGGACGCTCAGCGGGAGCTTGCCGGACTCATCCTCGTATTCGAAGGCGACCTTGAGCCCGTCGCGCGGGGGGAACCCGGCGTACGCGTGCGGGTCGTCGAACCCCTGCGCCGGGGCGTGGATCTTGTTGAGGTCGATGGACCGGATCTCGGCGATGACCGCGAGGGCCAGCTCGAGTTCGGACTGCGCGTCGGCGCGGAGGCGCCGGCGGTCGGCCTCCCGCGTGGCCATCGCGAGCTCGAGGGAATTGTCCTCCATGAACCGCGCGAGGAGCAGCGAGGCCAGGGTGATGAGCACCAGGACGACGATGATGACGGAACCGCGGCGACGTCTCATGGGGCCGAGGCGCCCGCCCGCCGGAGCGGGAGGCTGATGATCTTGGTGGCCTGCAGTGAACCGCGCCGGAAGACGAGGTGGACGCGTGCCGGCCGCCGCCACGTGCTCGAACCGGGTTCGGCGAGGGGCTCGTCGACGACCGACCAGGTCCGCAGGTCGGCGTCGTAGTATTCGTAGCGCAGCGCGGTGACGAAGGGGCTGATGACGGTCTCGTGCCGGTCGGCGTCGGTGCGCTCGAGTTCGAGCCGCGAACGCCAGCGGAAGACGAGCCCGCGGCCTTCCTCCACGGAGACGTCGAAGTCGACGTCGGGGAGCGGCGCCTCCGGCCAGTCCGCGAGCCGGCCGGCGTCCGGTAGGAGGAAGCTCAGCCGGGGCGCGGTGCCGCCCGCGCCGTTCTCGACGTCGCGCAGCGCGACGCCGGCGGCGCCAGCCCCCGTCGCCGAAGCTTCGAAGGCCCGCTGCACGAGCGCCGCCGCGGCGCGGGTGTGCTGGTCGAAGAGCCGCTGGTCCCGCCCGCCGCCCCACAGCTCGCTCATCGAGAAGAGGAAGGTGTTGAGCGTGACCATCAGGATGCCCAGCAAGGCCAGCGAGACGAGCATCTCGAGGAGGGAGAACCCTCGGCGGTGAAAGGAGCGGCTCATTGCGCGGGTCGGGTCGCGGCGGGCGGCGGGTTCGTCGGCGGCGTGGCCGGATCAGGCCGTCCCGGCGCGGGCGGTTGCGCCCCGGGCCGGCCCTTCTTCGCGTCGGGCACGAGTTTCTTGCCGCGGGTGGGCGCGCTGATGAAGGTGGAATTGCCGTCGGCCTCCTTGTAGCCCCGCTCGCGGAGCAGACGCTGGCGCGCTTCGTCGCGGATCTTCTGCCGGTCCGAGGGGATCGACCAGGTGGGACGCAACAGCATCCGCGCTTCGGTGAAGACTTCGGCTTCGCCGCCGCCGGCGGGTTCGATCTCCGCCCGGAGTTCGACGGCGAAGAGGTCGCTGACCGCCGTGGGTTCGATCCGGCCTTTCCAGCGCGCGGCGCGGTCGCCGGGAAGCCGGATCTCGCCGCCGGTTTCGACGTCGTCGAATCCGGGAGTCTCGAGCAAGGCCGCCCGGCAGCGGGCGAGGTCGTCCAGATGCTGTTCGTCCTGACGCAAGGCGAGCCGGCCGAGCAGGACGTTGGAATACGCGGCGCCGAGGCTGACGGCGGCGAGCGCGAAGATCGCGAGGCTGATGAGCACCTCGATCAGGGTGAAGCCGCGGCGGCTCATTTCGCGTCGACGGCCGGCAAGGGCGCGCAGGTCAGGGGGTCGATGGGCGTGAGGCGACGGGTGTCGCCGCGCGTGATGTCCAGGCGGACGCGGTCGCACGTGCCGTCGGGGTAGAAGCGCATGCGCGCGAGCGGGGTCTCGGCCGCGACGCCGCCCAGGAGGATCGCGCCGGTGGACTCGGGGGCGAGGATCTTGACGGCGACGCCGTTCACCTTGGGCAGGAGTTCCTCGCGCCCGGGCTCGTCTTCGTCCGCCGTTTCCGGCTTCCATCGGAAGTCAGGGTCGTCGGGGTCTCCGGTCGTGAACGCCGTAAGTTCGATGACCTTGCCTTGCTCGACCGCCTGACGTCGTAACGTCTGCAGCAAGGCCAGCAAGGCGTCTTCGGGATCCGAACGCGCGGTGCCCTTGAGCAGCTGCGCCGAGCCGCCGACGAGGACGGCGGCCAGCATGCTCAGGAGACCGAGCACCAGCAGCGTCTCCAACAGCGTGAAGCCGCGATGAAGCCGCCCGGTAGGCCGATGCGACGCGGCCAGGCTCACCAGTTGCCGAGGTCGTCTTCCGTGTCCGGCTTCTTGTCTCGGCCCGCCGAGAAGAGATCGTAGCTCTCGGTGTTCTTGGTGCCGGGATAACGATATTGGTATTCTTGGTTCCAGGGATCGAGCGGCGCGCGGCCGCCCTTGGCGTCCATGTAAGGCCCGCGCCACTTGTCGGCCTTGCCGTCGGGCGCGACGATGAGCGCCTTGATGCCTTCTTCGGTCGAGGGATAATCCCCCAGGTCGATCCGGTAACGGACGAGCGAGGTCTTGAGCGACTCGTTGACGAAGAGCTTGGCGACGCCTTCCTGGCTCTGGCCGAGGATCTTGTCGGTGTTCGTCACGGCCAGGCCGACGAGCATCCCGACGATGGCGACCGCGATCAGGATCTCCAGCAGGGTGAAGCCGGGGCGCAACGGGCGGGCACGGTCTTGAGAGGAGTTGGTCATAGGGTTGGAAAGCAGGGTGGGTCAGCGGATCTTCTGGGCTTTGACAGGCTTGTTCGGGTTGGCGGCGGCTTCGCCGCCGTTGTTTTTCTGTCCTTGGCCGTTGCCGGCGGCTTCGCCGTTGCGGGTCCGGCCTTCCGGGTTCTCGCCGCGACGGTTGAGGCGCTCGCGCATCTGCTGGCGGAAGGCGTCGATCTGCGCCGGCGTGAGTTCGGCCTGCATGTTCCCGAAACGGCCGGTCGTCGCGGGAGCGACTTCGTTGGCCGGGGCCACGGTGGCGGAGGTGGCCACCGCCGCGAGCTGCGCCGGGCTGGGCCCGCGGTAGGTGACGACACTGGCCTGGTGAAGCGCCATCTGCTGGGACTGGCCGCCGTTATCCACCTCGAGCGATTCGTTGGCGGGATCAAACCGCTTGATGGTGACCGGAACGTTGGGGGAGGGCGCTTCGCCCGCCCGGACCCAGCTCGACTGTTTCGTCTGGCTGTTGTAGATGCTGTAGTAATGGACTCCGCCCTCCGCGTACATGCCGCGGAACTCCAGGATGCTCGGAGCGGCCCCCGGACCGGCCGCCACCCCGGTGCCTCCGAAAGGCGAGTTCTTGACCAGCCCTTCGAGGTTGGAGGCCTCGGCCGCGACCAGCCCGACGATCATCGCGGAAACGATGGCACAAGTGGTTCGGACGGAGCGTGACATGGGGAGGAAAGGGAGGGGTGACTTTGAAACACCAAGCCTTGGGCTAGGTTGCCAATTAAGTCCTTATTAGATGAAAGGTTCGCGACCGCTAATCGAGTCCGATTGGGCTCCCGCGCCCCATCCGGCATGGCTGCCGTGAAAACGGCGGTTATTGGGCGCTCATATTATATGTAAACAACTAACTAACAATGACTTGATGAAGAGAATAAATATTTTACCAACTTTTACCAACCCAGGCCTTTCATTTGCAACCTTCCCCCGCTCGGCTTGACTCATAAGCAGGATGCCCCGCCTCGCCGCCCGCCACCCTTGGCTCTCCCTGCTCATCGCGGCATGGGGGTCCGTCGGGGCGGTTCCGGCCGTGGCCCAGAGTTTCCAGCAGGATGTCGCCCCTTTCCTGGCCAAGTATTGCACGGATTGCCATGACACGGAGGCGGCCAAGGGGCACCTCGACCTGACGTCCTTCAAGGACGACTCCGGCTTTTTCCGCGACCAGCGCGTCTGGCGCGAGGTGGTCAACCAGGTGGTGTCCGGCGAGATGCCCCCGCCGAAGAAAAAGAACCGGCCCACGCCCGCCGAGATCGAGGGCCTCCAGACGGCCGTGCACAAGCTCCTGGCCGTGGCCTTCTCCCGGGCCAAGCCGGATCCGGGTGACGTGACGATCCGCCGTCTCAACCGTCTGGAGTATGACCAGACGATCCGCGACCTTTGTTACCTCGACGGGAATTTCTCCGCCGACTTCCCGGCCGACGACACCGGCTACGGGTTCGACAACATCGGCGATGTCCTGACGTTCTCCCCCGTCCACCTCGAGCGCTTCCTCGCGGTCGGCGAAGCGATCGCCGCCAAGGCGATGCCGACCGAACGGCCCGCGGTCGACGGGACCGGTCTCGCGATGACCGAGATGCTCCCGTCTGGCCGGCGCGACGGACAGCAACGTTTCTTCGATCCGTCACCTAACCTGTCGGGCTCGATGGAGGCCACGCGCGCCGGTGACTACGTCTTCTCGGTCAATCTCCGTTGGACCGCCGGCCCGGGCGACCCGCCGCCGAAGGTGGCCGTGCTCGTCGACGGCCGCGAGGCCGGGGTCTACGCGTTCAAGGCGGGCAAGAAGTCCGAAGTCATCGAAGCGAAGCTGACGCTCGCCGCCGGCCGGCATGAGTTCACCCTCCAGTGGCTGAATCCGCCGACGCCCATTTCCGGGAGCGCGCGCACGCTCTGGGGCCAGCGTCTCCGGCTGCTCGGTCCGGCGGACACCCGCACCGAGCTGCAACGGCGCCTGACGGCCGTCTTCGGCGCGAAGACCGGCCCGGCCCGCGCCCAGGCCGTCGCCCATGTGTTCGTGAGCCGCGCGTTCCGACGCCCGGCGACGAACGCCGAGATCAACCGCTACGCGCAGGTGTTCCTCGCCGCGGAAAAAGCCAAGGGCAGCTGGGAGGCCGGCGCGCAGGCGATGATCGCCGTGGTGCTCGCCTCGCCCAAGTTCGTCTTCCGCGCCGAACAGGAAGAACAGCCGCAGGCGGTCGACGCGCATCCCGTCTCGGAGTTCGCCCTGGCGTCGCGGCTGAGTTATTTCCTCTGGGGTTCGATGCCTGACGAGGAGCTGTTCCAGCTGGCCTTCGCGAAGAAGCTCACGGCCAACCTCGAAAGCCAGGCCCGCCGCCTGCTCAAGGATCCGCGCTCACGCTACCTGACCGAGGGCTTCGGCCTGCAGTGGCTGCAGTTGCGCCAGCTGTCCACGGTCTCGCCGGATCCGGGGATGTTCCCGGCTTTCAACGACGCGCTCCGCGTCTCGATGATGAAGGAGACCGAGCTCTTCTTCGCCGAGATCGTGCGCGAGGACCGCAGCGTGCTGGACCTGCTCGACGCCGACTTCACCTACGTCGACCGCAACCTCGCCGCCTTCTACGGGCTGAAGGCCGAATTCCCTCGCGAGAAGGGCACGCCTCCTTTCGTGCGCGTCAAGCTGCCCCCCGGCGAGCGCGGCGGCATCCTCACCCATGCGTCGATCCTGACGGCGACGTCCAATCCGACCCGCACTTCGCCGGTCAAGCGCGGGAAGTGGATCATGGAGCAGATCCTGGGGTCGCCGCCGCCGCCCGCCCCGCCTTCCGTGCCCGCCCTCGAGGGACAGGCGCTCAAGGGCAACCTGCGGCAGCGGATGGAACAACACCGGCAAGACCCGGCCTGCGCGTCGTGCCATGCGCGGATGGACGCCATCGGTTTCGCGTTCGAGAAGTTCGACGCGGTCGGCCAGGTGCGCTCCGCCGACGAGGGCCAGCCCATCGACGCTTCCGGCAGATTGCCGGACGGGCGGACCTTCTCCGGGGCGGGCGACCTGAAGAAGATCCTCAAGGCGGACCGCGAGAAAGTCGTCCGCAATCTCGCGTCCAACCTGCTGACCTTCGGCCTCGGCCGCGGCCTCGATTATTACGACGGTCCGGCGGTCGACAAGATCACGGCCGCCACGCTCAAAGCCGACGCCCGCTTCTCGGGCTTGGTCATGGGCGTGGTGCTCAGCGAACCTTTCCGCCTCCGCCGGGGAACATCTCAGCTCGCAGCGGGGTCTCCACCTGCCAAGAAGTAATCCTCCTCTCTCGTCATGGCCACCGACCTCCTCCCTCGCCGTACCGTCCTCAAAGGACTCGGGGCCGCCTTGGCGCTTCCCTGGCTCGAGGCCATGGGGCTTCAGACGTCCTGGGCGGCCGGCGATACGCCGGTCAAGAAGGCCGCTCCCAACCGCATGGCCATCCTCTATGTGCCTAACGGGGTGAACATGGACGGATGGCGCGTGGGCGCCGAAGGGGCGCTGCCTTCCAAGCTGCCGGCCATCCTCGCGCCACTCGCGGCCCACAAGGCCGACTTCTCGGTGCTGACCGGCCTGACGGCCGACAAGGCGCGCTCGCATGGCGACGGCGGCGGCGACCACGCCCGCGCGATGTCCGCTTTCCTGACGGGCGCCCAGCCCCGCATGACCGACGGCGCCAACATCCGCGCCGGCGTCTCGGCGGACCAGCTGGCCGCTTCGCGCATCGGCGATCGCACGCGCCTCGCCTCCCTCGAGATCGGCACCGAAGCAAGCAAGGCCGCCGGCGGTTGCGACTCCGGCTACTCCTGCATCTATCAGTCCAACATCTCGTGGCGCTCGGCTTCGCAGCCGATGCCCAAGGAGGTCAATCCTAAGCTGATCTTCGAGCGGCTCTTCGGTTCCGGCTCGGACGTCGAGCGCCAGCGACGCGACGCCCAGCGCAAGTCGGTGCTCGACGTCGTCCGCGAGGATTTCCGGGACCTCAACGGCCGGCTCGGCGCGGACGACCAGCGTAAGCTCGACGAATACTTCACGGCGGTGCGTGAGATGGAGCTGCGTATCCAGAAGTCCGCCGTCTCCGGTCAGCCGAAGGTCCCGCTTGGCGCCACCGTCCCCCGGGGCATCCCGGAAAACTACGCCGAGCATCTCCGTCTGCTGGCCGACCTGCTCGTGCTCGCCTTCCAGACCGACACCACCCGCGTGGCGACGTTCGTCCTGGCCAACGAGGGCAGCAACCGCGCCTACCCGTTCATCGGCGTGCGCGATGGCCACCACAGCATCTCGCACCACGGACACGACCCCGTGAAGCTCTCGAAGATCAAGGACATCAATGTCTTCCATGCGACGCAGCTGGCCTACTTCCTCGACCGGCTGAAGTCGGTGCGTGAGGGCGACGGCAACCTGCTCGACCATTCGATGATCGTCTACGGTTCGGGCAACAGCGACGGCGACCGTCACAACCACGACGACCTCCCGATCCTGCTCGCCGGCAGGGGCTGCGGCACGCTCCGCCCCGGCCGGCATCTCGTCTATCCGAAGGAGACGCCGGTGAACAATCTCTGGGTCAGCATGCTCAACCGCATGGACATCCGCGATGTCCAGCTCGGCGACAGCACCGGCGAGTTGAAGAAGCTGTCCTGAGGTAGGGATGCGATGACATCGCATCCGCTGCATCTCTGCCGCTCCCAACCGCTAACCGCCAACCGCCACCACCTCGCGACTTCGTCGCGCGGGTAGGGACAGCACCACGTGCTGTCCTAATCTGTATCTAGG
>JBDKKH010000212.1:0-5194 GCA_039796215.1 Verrucomicrobiota bacterium | reverse complement strand
CGATCGTGGCGACGAGCCCCGTCGGGGAGGTCGCCCGGACCGCGGCCGTGGTGAATCTCCTGCGGGACGCGCGGGTCGAGGTCCTGTTGAATCAGACGCGCGAGGTCGCCGTGCGCGGCGGTCGAATCAGGATCTCCGGGCTCGGCGACCTTTGGACGGGCCAGAATCACCCCGCCCGGTGTCTCGCGCCCTTGCGGGGGCCCGGCCGGGAACCATTGGCCCACCTGCTTTTGAATCATAATCCCGACGCGCGCGTCGCGTCGATGGCCTACCATTGGGATCTCATGCTCTGCGGGCATACGCACGGGGGACAGGTCGGCCTCCCCGGGGTGGCCGAGTGGTTGGCGCCCGTCAGCGACACCTCCCATATCGAAGGGCTGAAGGAGCGCGCCGGACGGCTCGTCCACATCTCCCGCGGGGTCGGCAATCTCTACGGCGTACGCTTCCTGTGCCGTCCGCAGGTCAGCCTGCTCGTCGTCGGCTGACCGGTTTTTCGAGACGTATCAGCAACGACCGTCCGTGGGCGTCGAGGCGCTCCATGCCGGCGAAGGCCCCCACGACGTCCGCCGCCTTGCGCAGCGACGCCTGGTCGTATTGCACCAGGCTGGTGCGGCGAAGGAAGTCGGCGACGCGCAGGCCGCTGAAGAATCGTCCCGTCCCGCCGGTCGGAAGCGTGTGGCTCGGGCCGGCCGTGAAGTCGCCGAGCACCGTGGGGGTGTGGCCGCCGATCAGGATGGCTCCGGCGGTGGTGATGCCGGCGGACAGCTTGGCTAGCTTGGCCTTGGCGACCATCAGTTCCAGGTGTTCCGGGGCGACCAGGTTGGCGACCTCGGCCGCCTGCTCGATCCTTCCGACGAGCACGACGCAGACCTTGGCGTCGAGCGCGCGCCGGATTTTTTCGCCGTGGGACAGCGTCGCGGATTGGCGACGGGCGGCGGCCAGGGATTTCGCGGCCAGCGCGGACGATTCCGTGACCAGGTAGAGCTTCTCCTTGCCGCTGCCGTGTTCGGCCTGGGCGCAGAGGTCGGCGGCCACCCATTCGGGGTCGGCCGTGCGATCGGCGATGACCATGACCTCGCTCGGTCCGGGGAGGAGGTCGACGCCGACCAGGCCGAAGACCTGGCGCTTGGCTTCCGTCACGTAGGCGTTCCCGGGTCCGAAGATCTTGTCGACGGGCGCGATCGTGTCGGTGCCGAGGGCCATGGCGGCGACGGCTTGCGCGCCGCCGACCGCGTAGACCTCGCGCACGCCGCAGAGATAGAGGGCGGCGAGGATGTCCGGGTTGATCTTGCCGTCCGGTCCGGGCGGCGTGCAGGCGCAGATTTCGGGGACGCCGGCGACCTTGGCCGGCAGGGCGGTCATCAGCACGGTCGAGACGAGCGGAACCTGGCCGCCCGGGATGTAGAGGCCGCAGCGGCGGATGGCGTGGTGGCGTTCGCCGACCGTCGCGCCGTGGGGGTTCTTGGCGGTCCAGCCTTTCGGCAGCGTGCGGGCGTGGAAGGCCAGCACGCACTTGGACGCTTCGGCGAAGGCTTTGCGCTTTTCGGGCGCGAACCGGGCCGCGGCTTGCTCGAGTTGCTTGAGGGGGACTCGCAGCTCCCGGACCGAGAGGCGGGCGCGGTCGAACCGCGCGGTATACTCCAGGACCGCGGCGTCACCGCGCGCCTTCACGTCGGCGATGATGGCGGCGACCGCCGCGCGGACGTCGGGAGCGGCTTCCCCGGTGCCCACGAAGGCGCGGAGACGGCGGCGGAAGTCGGGATGGCTGGCGCGGAGAGGGGTCATGGGCTCAGAAGGTCGGGAAGCGGAAAAGGTCGGTGGGTATCGTCGGATTCACCGTCACCCGCTCATAGGTGACTTCCCCGACTTTCCGTCCGTCGATATGGACGGTCTCCTTGGCGGCTAGGCGCAGGCCGCCGGCCTCGAGGAACGATTCGACCTTCTGGCGCAGCAGGCGGCGGCCTGGCGAGAGCTGGTCGGACGCGACCAGGGCGAACGTGCGGGCGTCGAAATGGCGCGTGATCTGGAAGCCGCTGGCATAGGCGTAGGCGACGGCGTGGGTGCGGCGTCCGTCGACTTCGTCCAGGCCTTTGTATTCGGCCGAACCCAGTTCCGCCGGCGGCACGGCGAAGAAGGCCAGGTCGTCGCGGGCCATGTCGCGCAGGCGGCGGAACTCCTCGTAAGGGACGGGCCGGAGTTCGCGCTCCGCCAGCGGGCTCCGCAGACGGCTGGCCCAGCCTTCGAGGCTTCCGGCGCACACGACCGAGACGCCTCCCAGGGCGACGTCTTCTGAGGATTGATGCCGCAGGCCGGGGGCGACCAGCGTCAGCGTGACCTTCGACTTCGCGTCGGCTTGGTGGTCGACGGAGGTGAATTCCAACCGCAGGCCTTTAACCGCCTCGAGAGCCTTGGCGTCGGCGGTCACCGCCGCCCGCGCCTGGGTGATGACTTCGGTCAGCGTCAGGGCCGGCTCGTTCGCGGCCGGCGCGGCGCCGGCGACGCAGCACAGCGCCATGAGCGCAGGGAGGAGGCGGGACAAGGCCATCGGAACCCGGATGTTGGGCCGGGGTAAGACGTTGGCAAGCATCGGAAGCCTGCGCTCAGCGTTCGCCCGTCGCCTTGAGCAGGCCGGCGACGTCGCAGCGCCCTTCGTAGAGAGCCTTGCCGACGATGGCGCCGACGAGGTTCGGGTAGGCCTTCGACATCTCGGCCAGGCGCGCGACGTCATCCGTGCCGGCCACGCCGCCGGAGGCGATCACGCCGCAGGGGCAGGCCTTGAGCACGGCTTCGAGGGCGTTCCAGTTCGGACCCGTCAGCATGCCGTCGGTCGCGATGTCGGTGTAGATCACGGTCGAGACGCCGAGCTCGCCGGCCTCCTTGGCGAAGTCGGTGGCGCGCAACGCCGTCACGGCCGTCCAGCCTTTGACGGCGACGAGGCCGTCCTTGGCGTCGATGCCGACGGCCAGGCGCGGGCCATGGGCCTTGGCCATCTCGCGCAGGAAGGCGGGGTCGGTCGCGGCGCGCGTGCCGATCACGACGCGGCTGGCGCCGGCGGCGTAGGCGGCTTCGGCGAGCGAACGGTCGCGCATGCCGCCGCCGAACTGGATCTTCGGGCCGAGCGCGGCGATGCGGCTGAGGGTCGGCAGGTTGAGCGGCGCGCCGCCGAAGGCGCCGTCGAGGTCGACCACGTGGATCCACGCCGCTCCCGCCTGGGCGAACTGCATGGCCGGCTCGACGGGGTCGTGGTAATAATCGGTGCGGGCGTCGTCGCGTCCCTGGCTGAGGCGGACGCAGCGGCCGCCGCGGATGTCGATGGCGGGATAGGCGAGCATGAGGATCAGGAAGCTTTCTTCTTCGGCGCGGCGACGCTCACCGGCTGTTCGCCGCGGACGGCCTCCGCCGTCACGGTGAACTTCGAACCGGCGGCCGCTTCGGGCAGGGCGTACATCGTGTCCAGCAGCACGCCTTCGAGCACCGAGCGGAGTCCGCGGGCTCCGGTGCCCAGCGCGAGCGCCTTGTCGGCGGCGGCCTCGAGGGCGGCCGGCGTGAACTCCAAGGTCGCCCCGGACAGCGCGAAGAGCTTGCGGTACTGCTTCGTCGCGGCGTTGCGCGGTTCGGTCAGGATGCGGATCAGGGCGGCGCGGTCCAGCGGCTCCAGGACGGAGATGACGGGGAGGCGGCCGACGAATTCGGGGATCATCCCGAAGGCGAAGAGGTCTTCCGGCTGCAGCCCGGCGACGATCTGCTCGGCCGACAGCGAGGGCGCGTCGTTGCGCGGCGGCACGAAGCCGAGCGATTTGGCCCCGCCGCGACGGGCGATGATGCGGTCGAGCCCGGCGAAGGCCCCGCCGCAGATGAAGAGGATGTCGGAGGTGTCGACCCGGATGCACTGCTGTTCCGGGTGCTTGCGGCCGCCCGCGGGCGGGACGTTGCAGACCGTGCCCTCGAGGAGCTTGAGCAGCGCCTGCTGGACGCCTTCGCCGGAGACGTCGCGGGTGATGGAGGCGGAGTCGGACTTGCGGCCGATCTTGTCGATCTCGTCGATGAACACGATGCCGCGCTGGGCGCGGGCCACGTCCATGTCGGCCGACTGCAGGAGACGCAGGATCACGGTCTCCACGTCGTCCCCGACGTAGCCGGCTTCGGTGAGCGTGGTGGCGTCGGCGATGGCGAACGGCACGTCGAGCATGCGCGCGAGCGAGCGGGCGAGCAGGGTCTTTCCCGTGCCGGTCGGGCCGATCAGCAGGACGTTGCTCTTGTCGAGCTCGACGTCGGCGAGGTCGCCCGCGGAGGCGGCGGCGGCGAGACGGTCGTTGAGCCGCTTGTAATGATTGAAGACCGCGACGGAGAGCACCTTCTTCGCGTGGGCCTGGCCGATGACGTGGGCGTCGAGTTCGAGGCGGAGCTGCGAGGGCGGGATGAGCTTGATGGGCGCCAGCGGGCTCTTGGCGGCGGCTTCCTGCACCGCGGGACCGCCCGCGGCGGCCGCGGGCTTGCCTTCGCGGGCCTTGTCCCGCTCGAGGAGACGGCCGCAGGTGCCCACGCAGGCGTCGCAGATGCCGACGCCGTCAGGTCCGGCGATCAGTTTGCCCGCCTGGGCGGCTGGTTTGCCGCAGAAGGAGCAGTTCTCGGCTCGGTCGCCGGCCATGGGCTCAGGCGCGGCCCGCCTTGGGCATCACGACGTGGTCGACGAGGCCGTAGGCCTTCGCCTGCTCGGCCGTCATGTAGAAGTCGCGATCGGAGTCGCGCATCAGTTCTTCCGGCGTCTTGCCGCTGTGCTTGGCGAGGACGTGGTTGAGCGTGTCGCGCCAACGGAGGATCTCCTTGGCGGCGATGGAGATGTCCGACGTCTGGCCGGTCGCGCCGCCGCTGGGCTGGTGGATCATCACGCGGCAGTTGGGGAGCGCGTGGCGCTTGCCCTTGGTGCCGGCGGCGAGGAGCACCGTGGCCATGCTCGCCGAGAGGCCGATGCAGTAGGTGTTCACGTCGCACGTGAGGAAGTTCATCGTGTCGTAGATCGCCATGCCCGCCGTGATGGAGCCGCCGGGCGAGTTGATGTAGATCGAGATATCTTTCTTCGGGTCTTCCATCTGCAGGAACAGCAGCTGGGCGATGACGGCGTTGGCGACGTCGTCATAGATCGGCGAGCCGATGAAGATGATGCGGTCCTTGAGCAGGCGGCTGTAGATGTCCC
>JBDKKH010000211.1:0-6205 GCA_039796215.1 Verrucomicrobiota bacterium | reverse complement strand
CCTCGGCGGCGTGGTCGACCTGCGGCAGCGTTCACCGCTGGACGAGACCGCGGGCGCGACCCTGACGGCGGAAGGCGGCTCCTTCGGGCGCGGCACGCTCAACTTCGCGACCCTGCAGAATGACGCGGGCAAGGGGCAAGCCGCGACCCAAGGCACGGCGCTCAGCCTGACCGCCACGCACGACGACGGCTTCCGACCGAACGCGGGACGCGAGGCCGTGAGCGGCTTCCTGAAGCACGAACTCCGGCTGGGACCCTCGCTGGTCTTCGATCTCGTCGGCTCGGCCGACCACGGCAAAGCCGGCCTGCCGGGCCAGGACCTCGGCGGCCCGCCCAACGTCACCGACTGGCAGCGCGACGGCGGATGGCTGGTCTCCCCCGGCCTGCGTTTCCAAGACGAGCAGACGAGCGCGACGCTGTTCTGGTCGCGCGCCGGCAGCGCCATCTCGAGCGTCACCACCCCTTACGCCAACCGCTACCTCCTGGACCGCGACGAAGTCACCGCCTACGTGGACCGCAAAGTCCGCGCCGACCTGACCTTAGGTCTGGGCCTCAGCTACGAAAGCACCTCGTTCGACCAGTTCGACGTCGTGGCGAACAGCCTCACCTGGGCCGACACCCAGGAGAGCCTCGGCCTCTGGGCGCGCGCGGAGTGGCAGCCCACCTCGGCCGACCGCTTCCGCGCCTCGGTGCGTCGCGACCGCTTCACCGACTTCGCCGGCAAGACGACCGGGGAGCTGACTTACAGCCGCCGTCTCTCCAAGGAACTGCTGGCCCATGCCAAGCTCGGGACCGCCTACCGGGCACCCGCGGCCAACGACCTCGCTTACGGCACGCATCAGGACCTCCCCCTCCGCCCGGAGAGCAACACCGGCGCCGAGATCGGGCTGCGTCATGAGAACGCCGTGCCGGGCGCGCTCTCCTGGACCCTCGTGGCGTTCCGCAACGAACTCACCGACCTCATCGATTACAATCCCTTCAGCTACCGGACTTACAACATCGCCAAGGCGCGCACCCAGGGCGCGGAGTTCGGCGTCGAGGCCCGTCCGGCCAAAGGCCTCCGGGTCTTCGGGGCCACCACCTGGCTCGACAGCGAGATCCGGTCTTCGGACTATTTCTTCGGGACGGGATTGGCCGGCGACAAGCTCCTCCGTCGGCCGACGCTGACCCTCACCGCCGGGGCCGAAGCCTATCCGAGCGACGATTGGATCGTCGGACTCTCGGCGGCCCACCTGCGGGGGCGCGAAGACTTCGACTGGGGCGCTTACTCGCGGGTCGACCTGCCCTCGGCGACGTTCGTGCGCCTCTGGCTTCGCCACGTCCTCTCCGACCGCTCGGAGATCTCCCTCCGTATCGAGAATCTTTTCGGCGAAGACGCCCCGCCCGCCGCGTTCGGCTTCCCCGCGCAGCCTCGTTCGGCCTACCTCGGCTTCACGCGCCGGTTCTGACCGAGGGCGCGCGCGACGTAACTCACGCGCGGAGAACAGCCTATCCGCCTCGGCTCCAATCCGTTTGCATCCGGCGGCGGGATAGGCAAAGTCTCCACCTCGCATGAGCCGGTACTACTTCGCCTTCGCCTCCAACCTGGATCCGACCCAGATGGAGCGGCGTTGCCCCGGCTCGAGCTATCGCGGCAAAGCCTTCCTGCCCAAGCACCAGCTGGCGTTCACGCATCCCAGTTCGACCTGGGGCGGCGGCTCCGCCGACATCCTGGAAGACCAGGACTCTCCGGGCGTCTGGGGCGGCGTCTACGAACTGACCCCGGAAGACTGGAAGCGGCTCGATGACGCCGAAGGCACGGCCTACAAGCGCATCAAGCTCACCGTGCTCGAGGCCGGCTTGGAAGACTGTCCCCTGGACTGCCAAGCCTTCAAGGTCGTGGACCCCACCGGCCCGCACCTGCCCTCCAAGCTTTACCACGAGAAGATCGTGCGCGGCGCCCTGGCCCGCGGCTTGCCCGCCGGCTGGATCGCCTGGCTGCGCGGTCTTTCGACCAAGGGCTGAAGGTAGGGGCGCGATTCATCGCGCCCTCCCCACGAGGGCGCGGCGAAGCCACGCCCCTACCCTCGGCCGCCCTGCGGCGGCCAGAGAACCCCGTCCACTTCTGATACGGTTCGCCGCAGGGCGAACCCAGGTAGGGGCGCGATTCATCGCGCCCTGCGGCGGCCGGAAACTGCCTAGGGGATAAATGTAATCCCCAACGAGGATGGCAGCTCCAACATGGGCTCATGCATTTCTCGCCACGCAAGAAACTCACTCATTTCAGGCCCGCCTGGGCTGAGGACAGCGACCCGATATTCCTGACGATCTGCTGCCAAGACCGTCACCTCAATCAACTGGCCGAAACGCATGCGTGGTCGGGCCTGATAAGGTCCGCCGAGGAAATGCGCGACGACGACCTCTGGAATCCTCGGCTGATCGTAGCCATGCCCGACCACGTCCATCTGATCGTCGATGTGCCCAGGTTGACGGGGATGAACAGGGCCATACGCCTGTTCAAGGCTAAGTCGGCGCAGGCCGCTAAAATCAAATGGCAAAGAGGCGCCTTCGACCACCGGATCAGAAACGCCAGCGCCGTGCGCAGCAAATGGCATTATGTAATCATGAACCCAGTGCGTGCCAACCTGGCCAGAACGCCTGAAGAATGGCCATACACCAAGACCTGGCCGCGCAGGTAGGGGCGCGATTCATCGTACCCTCCCCGCAAGGGCGCGGCGAAGCCACGCCCCTACCCTCAGCCGCCCTGCGGCGGCCGGAAACTCCTCTCCACCTACAACCCGCTCAGCGCGGCGAAGCCACGTAGCCGAGGACGGTCACGCCGGGCGCTTCCTTCGGAGGCTCGATGCCGCGCTCTGCGACGACCTTGCCGCCGCAGATGACGGCGAAACGGGTCGGCTGATCGGCCATCGGCACGTTGACGTGGAATTTGTTCATGTGTTTCGCGTCGAGCCTCTGGTCGGCGAGACGGAAACGCCGGACCCCGGCCTTGGTCTCCACGAGCAGCTGACAATCCGCCGGCTTCAGCGAAACGGACTCGTCCGCGTAACAGTATCCCAGCGAGCCATGCAAGGCCGGGTAGGCATGACTCGTCAGCTGGCCGGCGGGATCATAATAACCGACCAGCGTGACCACCGGGACGCCGAAGGCCGCCGGCCGGCGCTCCACGACGGCGGCTCCCGTCGTGAGCCGCAGCACAAAGGGCTCCATGCGGGCGGCAGCCTCGTTCCACCGGCTGAAACCGGTCGGCGAAAGCGGGTCGAACACCGCCTTGGATTCGAGGAACCTCTGGATGAGCGCCGCGCTGTTGGGCGTGTAGAGCGTGAAACGGTTGAACGACGAGAACGGACTCCCGCCGGCCATGGCGTCGAAACCGTAACCCCTGCCGTCGAAAGGCGGCTGTGACCGGCCTTCGAGCGTGGCGTCCTTGCCGTTACGCGTCGGCGAGAAGTTCGGGAGGAAGCGGCGCTTGTCGGCGTCCCAGCCCCACGTCGAGTTGACCTGATCGGCGGCACGATGGACGGAGCCCTTGAAACCGTCGACGAAGTGGCCGAGCCCGAAATTGTGTCCGACCTCATGGCTGAACTCGTTGCCCAGCGAATCATCGAGGGTGACCATGCCGTTGCCGCCCGAGCCGCCGTGGACCTGCACGCCGTTGGCGTAGACACCCCGGCTGTTATGGGCCGTGAGCTGGGCGACGGCGTAAGGATGGCTCTTCTCGCCGACGCCGGCGGTGCTGTGGAGGCCGTAGTTGGCGTTGTCGATGCCGTGGGAGATCAGCTCCTTGCCGATCCGCTGACGCATCGTGCCGGCATGCCAGCCGCCCTGGCTGGGATCGGCTTCCGTGAGCAGCACGCCCGTGGGCAGCATGACCTCCTTGAAGCGCATCGGCGCATACCGGCTGACGATCAGCCGGCTGGCGGGCAGGGTCTGGAAATACTCACGCTGGGCTTCCTGGTCGGCGGCGAACCGGAACGCCCCCCGCGGGGTCGTCAGGAAGCCGAGGTCGATCGTATGGAGCAGCAGCTGCGTCGGCGCGCCCACGTCGATCCCGGCAAGCTCACCGGCCGCCGCACCCTGGCGGAAGCGCAGCACGAGGCCGGGCCGGATCCACTCCGCGGGCAGGTCGACGCTCCACGCATCCCGGGCGTAACGCAGGCCATTGTTGTCCAGTTCGCCCTCGCGGAACCAACGTCCGCCGGCCGCCTTGAAGACGACGACCTGACCACGGGAGACGCGCACCTGGCGGTCGCCGTAATGGATCGTCGAGCCATATGATGCTCCGGCGTCGACCCGGACGACCTTGCCTTCAAGCCCTTCGGCGGCAGGCAGGCGGATCTCCTTCACCCACCGGCCGTCGGCCGTGACGACCTCCGCCAAGGCATGCCGGCCCAGCAACTCGCGGAGCGTCCGGCCATCGGCCTCGCTCAGTTTCGCGATCTCCGCCGCCCGGCTGATCCGCCCGAGCGAAGAGTCAGCCGGCGCGAACGTGAAACCGGTCTCCGGAACGCCTTCCACGAAGTAGGCCGTCTTCGGGAGCTGCTCCGGAGGCTGCAGCCGCAAAGCACCCAGCTCCTTGCCGGCGGCATCCACGGCCGTGACGGACAGAGGCGCGGAATCGGCCCGCAGCGGGCGGACCATCAGGAGCGCCTGACGCAGGCCGATGAGACGCGGCTGACGATCGCCTTCCCGCGGGCGCGCCGGGATGACCTGACTCTGGGCGAAGAGGACCTGCGCGGCGAAGTCCCCCTTGAGGTCATTCTTCGGGGGCGTCTCGTTGAAGACCGACCCGGCATCACCGCCAGGCGTCGCGGCCATGAGCGGAGACAAAAGGCCCGCGAAGAGCAGGCCGGCCATCAAGATGCTACGAAGGGGCATGGGCGGGGTACCCTGGACATGAAATACCTCGGTATCCCCATCGGCAAGGCCGGATGACCCGTGCATGACGCGCCCTTCGCGATCAGCCTGTCCCCGGCGGCCTGATCGTAGGTTAATTTCAAGGGAACATCCTGACGGCCGGACACTCCTACAAAGCAACGGCAACGCGCCCCCGAGCGATGCCATCGACCCGCCCTACCCCCGCACCCTCTCCTATGAAATCCCTGACCCGCACCTCGCTGACCATCGCGTTGACGCTGGTGACGATGACCAGCCTCGCTCAAGAAGCCGCCAAGAAGCCGAACCCCAAATCCCTGCCGAAATGGGAAGCGATGGATTACGGCCGCTTTCTCTCGGCCTCCATCGACAACACCCAAGGCAAGAACCCCTTCGAGAAGAAGGGGTGCGCGGCGAACAAGGCCGTCCTCGTGAATCTCGGCGATCGCCAAGGCGGTTTCGCGTTCGACACCGACACCCTCCGCGGCGCGGGCGCCTGGACCGGTGGCTGGATGCAGACCAAAGGCGTGGCCTTCGACGGCAGTCACGGCCCCAACCCCGGTCCGGCGGTCGGCGCGAAAGTCTATTTCGAGACCAACCCCGGCCCCGGCTGGAGTCATCATGATTCGTTCAAGGAGACCCGCGCGCTACCTAAGGGCCCGAAAGGCGTGATGTCCAAGATCCCGCTCGGTCCGCTTCCGCGCGAGCACGCGAAGTACCAAGGCTTGTACCTCCACGGCGATCGCGTCGTCTTCGCCTACTCCGTCGGCGAAGCCGACATCCTCGAATCCGCCGAGATGGAGAACGTCGGCGGCACCGCGGTGCTCAGCCGTTCGTTCACCGTCGTGAAAGGCGAACTCGACTCCTCCGTCCGCCTCCTTGACCTGCCCTACGGCGGACAGGTCGAGGTGCTCGATACCGCGCACGCGAACGTGCGGATGCAAATCCCCCTCCCTCCCGAACCGCCTAAAAAGAAGACGGATCCGAAAGCCAAGACCAAGGTCGCCGCGGAAACGCCAGCCGTCGTCAAGCCGGCCGATGAGCTCAGCGTCGTCACCGTCAACGGACTGCCGGGCGGCTCGAGCCTGAGAGACCAAGGAGGCTTCCTCGTCCTCCGGCTGAACAAGGTCGCGGCGGGCACGTCGTTCAAGGTCTCCTTCGCCCATGGCGCGCTCGATAGCGACGAAGCCCTGCGCCGGGCGAGCTCCGGCGTCGCCGCGGCGGCAGACCTGCGCGCGTTCACCCAAGGCGGCCCCGCGCACTGGCCCCAGGAAGTGGTCACCCAAGGCGTGCTCGGCGAGGTCGAACAAGCCAAGCAGGCGGAAGCCCTCCGC
>JBDKKH010000210.1:0-2952 GCA_039796215.1 Verrucomicrobiota bacterium | reverse complement strand
CGTAGAAGGCAGAAATCTCGAGGTTGGGGCCATATTTCCACGTGGCGCCGAGGGTGACGTGATCCTGGACCACGCCCGGGGCGATGATGTTGAAAGTCGTCTGCGTGCCTTGGATCGGCTGGGTGGTATGGTTGTAGCCGATGCGGAGGGTCAGGTCGGGGCTGTATTCGTAGGCGACGCCGGTCTTGATGGCGGTGACGTCACGCCAGCCGAAGCCGGGGCCGCCGGCGGAGCCGAGGCCCGCGCCGAAGGTGGCGGCGTTCAAGGGATTGCCGACGGAGTTGATCTCGCTGTAGCGGATGCGTTCGACGTCCAAGGCCCAGGTGAGCGAGGAGGACGGTTTGACGGCGAAGCCGAGCGCGTAGTTGGACGGCGTATCGAAGCCGCCCTGCTCGGCGAAAAGGCCGGCGTACTTCTTGAACTTGCCCGAATAGATGCGGGTCTGGTAGGTCGCGCCGACGGTCAGCCAGTCGTTGATGGTTCCGGTGTAGCCGAGGCGGGCGCCGCCTCCGAACGTGCTCTCCGTGCCCGGGTCCATGATGCCGAAGTTCTGCAATCCGGTCGCTTTGAAGCGCTGGTACTGCAGCACGGCCGAGATGCCGATGGCATGGTTGGAGTCCAGTTTGTAGGCGAACGTCGGGGCGATGAAGGCCTGCTCGAGGTTCATCGTGAGCGGCGTCGTGCCGAAGACCGGGTTCGCGTTGGCGTAGGTGGTGTTCATGCCGCCGTTGCCGAAGATCGAGAGGTCGAACGCCAACACGTCCGAGATCGCCCGCTTGTAGGCGAATTCCGGGATGAGGAACGAAGCCTCGCCGTTGGCGTCGGCGTACGTGCCGCCCTGCGTCACGCCGCGGTCGGGTCGGAAGTAGGTCAGGCCGAAGATGACGCTGTCGGGAACGGAAAAGATGCCGGCCGGATTGGTGGCCGGAGCAAGCGCGTCTTGGGCGAAGGCGACGCCTGCCCCGCCGAGGCCCTTGGCTTTGACGCCATAGCCATGATCGAAATAGCCGTCGGTGGCCGAGAGGGAGGCTGCGGCGGTCAGTAGCGCGAGAATCGTGAGACTCATGACGGGAGAGGGAGTGCGCATAGTGAGTCTATATGTGATAACTTTAGTAATGATGTAAACTTAAATTTTATCCACAAAAACAAAAACATAAACTGTTAATATATAACAGTTTATGTAGGATAAATCGATCTTAGCTCTTAAACGACTTCTGCCGCCAGGCGGCGTCGGCTTCGCGGTCGGTCCGGAATTCGATGACGCGCACGCCCTTGCCGCGGAGCTCGAGCAGGCGTCGCAGGTCGTTCCAGCCTGCGGCCAGGTCATGACGCACCTTGTGCGCGGCGCAGAGCTTGCCGAGGTCGGTCGCCTGCGGCGTCCCCCAGAGCTGCTCGAACCGCGCGCTCTCGGCCACGGCGAGGTGGTTGAAGATGCCGCCGCCTTGGTTGTTGATCACGACGACCGTGAGGTCGCCGCGGTGGCCGTAGGCGGAGAGCAGCGCGTTGCTGTCATGCAGGAACGTCAGGTCGCCGCAGAGAAGCACGGTGTGCCTGCCGTCGAGCGAAGCGCCAAGCGCGGTCGAGACGGTCCCGTCGATGCCGTTGGCGCCGCGGTTCGTCAGTATCTCCGGGCCGGGGCCGGGCGGGTGGTAGAACCACTCGACGTCACGGATCGGCATGCTGCTGCCGACGAACAGGCGGTCATCCGGACCTAGGGCTTCGTCGAGCAGCGACACGACGCGCCCCTCGAAGGGCCAATCGACGTTGACGATGCGCGTGAGCTTCTTCGCCGCGGCCTTCTGGGCGGCCTGCCAAGCCTTGGCGTAAGCCGTGGCGCGGCTGGCGACATCATCGCCCGTAGGCACGAGCTGTCCGTCGAGGCGGCTCCAGCGGGAATGCGTCGGATCGGTGTTCTCGCCGGCGCGGCCGAGCTGGAGGGCGGTGATGTCGCCGTCCTTGAGCCAAGCACGCAGGACCTTGCTGGTCGGCAGGGGCCCGATGAATACGGCCGCCTGCGGACGGAGCGCCCGGGCCGTGCCGACGTCGCGGAGGATGAGGTCGTAGCCGGAGACGAGTGAAGCGTCGCCGGCAAGGTCGCCGCGGAGCGTGCCCGCGCCATCGGCGAGGACCGGCCAACCGGTCAGCCGGGATAGTTCGCGGATCGCAGCGGCGCTTTCATCGCGGTCTTCGAAGGCATGCGGGCCGATCACGATCACGCCGCGTTCGGTCTTAGGCAGCAGGCTGGCGACCGTGGGGGGCGTCAGGGTGGGTCGGACGATGCCGCAAGGCGGTACGGCCGTGAAGCTGTCGAGATCAAGCCCTGCGGGCGCCTTGTAGCCCTTTTCCGGCTCGGAGGGCGGCAGTGGGTCGCGGAAGGGCAGATTGAGGTGTACCGGGCCGGCCAGAGGGCCTTGCGAGCGCTGCCAGGCGTCGACGAGGAGCTGGCGCCAGTGACGCAGCAGGGTGAGGTCGGCCGAAGGCACGGCGGCCTCGGCGGACCAGACAGGGTAGCCGCCGTAGATGCCGTTCTGGGGGATCGTCTGCCCGGAGTGGCACTCGCGGAGCTCCGGCGGGCGGTCGGCGGTCAGGACGAGCAAGGGCGTGGCCGAGAGACGCGCTTCGACGACGGCGGGCAGGTAGTTGGCGGCGGCCGTGCCGGAGGTGCAGAGCAAGGCGGCGGGTTGGCCGGTGGCCTTGGCGAGGCCGAGGGCGATGAAGCCTGCCGAACGTTCGTCGAGGGCCACCGTCACGTGCAGGGCGGCGGATTCCGCGAAGGCATGGGCGAGCGGCGTCGACCGTGAGCCCGGGGAGATCACCACGTGCGTCAGGCCGAGGCGGCGCAGCGTGCGCACGCCGACGTCGGCCCAGAGGGCGTTCGTGTTCAGGTGCTTCGTCGCGCGGGCCATAGGGACAGGCAATCCCGCAAGGGCGGGGGTGTCCAGCGTGGGCTTG